>CANDLP010000154.1 GCA_947385505.1 uncultured Clostridia bacterium | reverse complement strand
TAAGCTCGCTCAGGCACAGTATAAGGTGTATTATATCCTGAGCGATCTCATAAGCGGGGGCCGCCTTGGCTCCGAAAATGACCGTGATCGGCTTGGACGGCTTTTTTCCGCCTTTTATTTCAAGATACTTGTGAATGATATAAAGTGCGTTAAGCTGTTGGCGCTTATACTCGTGAAGGCGTTTTACCTGAATGTCAAATATCGAGTTTTCATCTATCTCCGTGTTTTTGGCAGTCAGCAAGTGCTCCTTAAGCTGTTTCTTTTTCAGGTTCTTGATGTCCAAAAGCTTATTGAGCACTTCAGTATCCTTTCTGAATTCCATAAGCCTTTTAAGCTCCGAGGCATCCTTTTTGTACCCGTCGCCGATAAGAGAGGAGATCAAAGCGGAAAGCTCGGCATTGCAGTGAAGAAGCCATCTTCTGAAGGTAATCCCGTTTGTCTTGTTGTTGAATTTTTCGGGATATATTTTGTAGAAGCCGTTAAGCTCCTCCTGTTTCAGTATATCGGTATGAAGGGAAGCTACGCCGTTTACGCTGACGCTGTAATGGATATCGATATGAGCCATATGGACGCGTTCGTCCTTGTCAATGATGTAAAGGGACTTTTCATCGTATTTCCGTCTCACCTTGTCGTCCAATACCTCGATTATGGGCACAAGCTGAGGTACTACCTGCTTAAGATAGCTTATGGGCCACTTTTCCAAAGCTTCCGCCAGTATCGTATGGTTGGTGTAGGCGCAGGACTTGCTTACCGCCTCTATGGCGTCGCCCATGTCGAGTCCCCGCTCCGTAAGAAGCCTTATAAGCTCGGGTATCACCATAGTGGGGTGAGTGTCGTTTATCTGAATCATCGCGTAGTCGGCAAGATCATAAAGCCTGCACCCCTTTGCCGTGCATTCGTCAAGCAGCATCTGCGCTCCCGCCGATACCATAAAGTACTGCTGATATATTCTGAGCATACGTCCCGCGTCGTCGCTGTCGTCGGGGTAAAGGAACAGGGTAAGATTCTTGTCGAAGCTTTCCTTGTCAAAATCAATTCCGTTGGTCACAATAGATTCGTCTATCGTGTCAATATCAAAGAGATGAAGCTTATTTGCGGCGCTGTCGTATCCTGTCACATTTATATCATACATTCTTGCGGTAACAACGCCTTTTTTGAACTTTACGGAATATGTCCTGTCCGTCTTTATAAGCCAGCTGTCGTCGGTGAGCCACTTGTCGGGCAGGGCGGTCTGTCTGTTGTCTTTGAAAACCTGTCTGAACAGTCCGAAATGATACTTAAGTCCCACGCCGTCGCCGTTAAGACCGAGAGTAGCTATTGAGTCAAGGAAGCAGGCGGCTAATCTTCCCAGACCGCCGTTGCCCAGAGAAGGTTCGTTTTCGATCTCTTCCACAGCGCAGATATCTTTTCCGCACTCCTTAAGCTGTCTTTTCACATCGTCGTAAAGTCCGAGATTTATAAGGTTGTTTGACAAAAGCTTTCCTATAAGAAATTCGGCGGAAAAATAATAAAGCTTTTTCTTTGATTCGGGGCGCTTTTTAGCGGCGGCAAGGCGCTGCACCTCGTCAAGAAGCGCATAGTAGATTTCCTCGTTGCTGCACAGGGCGGCGTCTTTTCCGTATTTTGCCTTTGTAAGCTCGGAAACGTTCATTTTAAGCTCATCCTTTCATTTTGTTGTTTTTTTCATTATAATATCATTTAAGTTTTATTTCTTGCATTATTCTGCCATTTTTTTGTACAATACTATCTTTTTGGAGGCCGATATGGACAATACCCCATATGGAAATTACCGCGAACACAAAAAACACACGCCCGACAATTTCCCCTATAATACTTATCTTTGCACTATACCGCTGGACTTCGCCTCCGTAAAAATTCACTGGCACGAAGAGGTTGAGCTTATTATTATAAAAAAGGGAGAAGGGATAGTAAGCGTTGATCTTAAGGAATACAAGGTAAAGGCGGGAGACATCGTGTTTGTACCGTCGGGAAAGCTTCATTCCATTGAGCAGAAAAATGGAGCGTCAATGGAATACGAAAATATTATTTTCAAAACCTCGCTTTTGTACTCCTCCGGAAAGGATCTTTGCCGAAGCTATATCGATCCGCTCTGCGGCGGAGAAATACCCGCCGCTACGCTTATTAACAGCCGACTTTCCTGTTACGGCGATATTAACGGCCTTATTTCCCGTCTGGATAAGCTTTGCGACGAAAGGCGAAACGGCTATCAGCTTGCCGTAAAGGGCTGTCTCTTTCAAATGATGTATTTTCTGCTCAACGAGGGGCGTGAGGAAGACGGAAGCGGTACAAACGAACGTTCTTTGAAAAAACTAAAGATTATTCTTTCCTATATTGAGGAAAATTATCAGAAACAAATTACGATAGAGGAAATAGCGGGCCGATGTTTTTACAGCAAGTCTTATTTTATGAGGTTTTTTAAGGAAACCATGGGGGTACCGTTTGTGGAGTATTTAAACAATTATCGTCTTGATACAGCGGCGAAAAGGCTCTTAAGCTCCGGTGAAAATATCCTTAATATCGCTTCGGAATGCGGTTTTGAAAATCTCTCTTATTTTAACAGGAGGTTTAAAAAAAGATTCGGGCTGACTCCGGGAGAATACAGGAGAAAAAACGAAAAATAGTGTTTATAAAACAATTACAGCATTCCATAAATAATAAAGCGGCGCAGCGGCGTATCGTTTTTTTTAGTTCCTTTTTGGACGCCAAAAGGGAACCGGATTCCGGAGCAAAGCCCCGAACACGCAACGTAATAATATAAAAAGCTTTTTGATTAACAGGTTGCGTGTTGTTATTTTTGAGGATTGCTATAATCAAAGACAAAATATTACGAAAATATGCCAAAATTTGTAACCCTTTTGTAATTGTAATTTATATTGATATATGCTATAATTTAATAAAAATTTAACGGGGGCAAAGCTTAAAATGGAAGTTTCGGTGATCCTGCCCAGCTATAACCCCTCCGAAAAGCTTATAACGGCGGTACAAGCTCTGAATGCGGCGGGATTTGACGATATCATTGTAATAAACGACGGGAGCGATAAGGACGGCAGCGGGGAAATATTTGAAAAAGTAAAGGAAATGCCCTTTGCGGAAGTGATTTCCCACCCCAAAAATATGGGAAAGGGCAAGGCGCTGAAAACAGGGTTTGAGTACTTTCTTGAAAACCGCCCCGATAAAAAAGGCTTAGTCACCACCGATGACGATATGCAGCACACCGCCGAGGATATAAAAGGCTGCTGCGCTGAAATGATAAGGACAGGAACGGCGGTGTTCGGCGCCAGAAGCTTTAAGGGAAAGGATATTCCGCCGAAAAGCCGCTTCGGAAACAATCTGACTTCCCTTACCTTCCGCTTTTTCTGCGGAATTAAAATAACGGATACCCAAACGGGGCTGAGAGCAGTTCCTTCCTCTTATCTCCCCGTGCTGATAAAGGTGAGCGGAGACCGATTTGAGTATGAGACCAATATGCTGCTGGCTATGAAGGAAAGCGGGCTGAAATTCAAAGAATTGCCTATAAAGACAATTTATGCCGACAACAATTCGGAAACCCGTTTTCGGCCGATAAGGGATTCCCTTAAAATATACGCGGTGATCCTGAAATACACGGCAAGCTCTCTTCTGGCTTCCGCGGTTGATCTTATAGGCTTTACCCTTATCAATATGCTTCTGCCCGATAAAACGGACGAAGGCGTAAGGATATTTGCCGCTACCGCCTTTGCGAGAGTTGCTTCCGCGTCGGTGAATTTTACGGTAAACAGGCGAAGAGTGTTTAAAAGCAAAAGCCGCTTAAATTCCTCCATTGTAAAATACTTCATTCTTTCGATATGTCAGGCGGGTATGTCATACGGCCTTGTATACATTATCACCGCTTTGTCCGATACAGGACAAAGCATACTCTCTACCGTTTATAAAATGGCGGTGGACACCGTTTTGTTCTTCCTGTGCTTTGTGGCGCAGCGGGAATGGGTTTTCAAAGAAAAAACAACGGATAAATAGGTGAAAAAATGCTTTCTTACGACTATAAAAACGTAACCGTATCCAAAAAGCGGGTGGAACTTGCATCCGATGATCCCAAAGAGATAATAAAAAATAAAAAGAAGCGTAAAAAAACCGTCGGACGTGTTATTTTCCGCTTTTTTCTCGTTGTTTTTACTTTCGTGTTTCTGTCTGTGGGAGGATTTTTGGGGGCAATTATGATAATTGAATTCGGACCCTCGGAAAAAGCCCGCGACCTTTTTGCGGTGTCAATGATGGAGACCAGCGCGGCGCAGTTTCTTGCCACTTCTTTCTTGGGAGAGGAGAAGGTAAACGAAATAATGGCGGCAAACGCAATGCGGAACACCGACGAAATCACCGACACCGAACTTGTGGTTATCGGCGGCGAAAACAAGGACGCCCACGGAGGAAAAGAAACCGCACCCGACGGGAGCGTAACCGAAAAAGAGCTTATTCCGGGCACTGACGGTCTTGAAAAGGATCCCGACGGAGACGGAATAGATATAGTAGATGTGTCGGGATCCGCTTTCCGAGGTAAAATGATGATAGTTTACGATCCCACAAGGGTGTTTGTGGGGGTATCGGGGGAATTCGGCGCGGATAAGTACGGAAAAACCATAAACGAAATTTACGAAAGCTATGACAATGTGATAGCCGCCGTAAACGGCGGGGGCTGGGACGACCGTCCTGGTCACGGTACGGGCGGAGAGCCTTACGGTATCGTAATGTCGCAGGGCGAGGTGCTGTGGGGCGGCGATCTGAGCACAAGCTGGGAATGCTGCGCCATAACAAATGAAGGAAAGCTTATAGTCGGCACCTTCTCCATAGGCAAAGCCATTGAGATGGGAGTTACCGACGCCGCAAAGTACGGTCCGACTCTTATTGTGAACGGAGTGCCCACCGAATCATTGGGCAGGGGCGGCGGGCTTAACCCCCGCACCGCCATCGGTCAGAGAGCGGACGGAGCAATGCTGCTTCTTGTGATAGACGGAAGACAGTCGGGAAGCTTAGGGGCGAGCTTAGTGGACATTCAGGACGTAATGCTGAAATTCGAGGCAATAAACGCCTATAATCTTGACGGCGGCTCCTCCACCAGTATGCTGTATAAGGGCGAACATATCAACTCAAACGCCAGTCTTATAGGGCTAAGAAAAATGTGTACCGCATTTTTGGTTAAAGAAAACCCATGAAGAAAAGAAACGGTTTAAGGAAAAGTACATATGAAAAAAATGACGGGAAAAAGAGCCGAAACAGGCACAAGGGTGTTCAGAGCCGTTTATTCCGCTCTAACCATTCTCTTTGCGGTAACAATAGCGGCGGGACTGACGTTTTTGTGGAACGCGCTTTCCGCATATGAGAAAAGCGATCCCGAAATACCGATAAAAGCGCTTACAGAGGAATTTGAAAAGGACAAAAGGCCGCTTTTGGAGAGTCTTGGCGCTAAGCTTAACGAATTTGAGGACGAAAGCGTAGTGGAGGCCTATTTTGACAAACTTTCCCAAGGCGAAATAACCTACGTCCGCAACGGTAAAAAAAGCTCCGAGGACAGGGTAGTTTACGGAATAAAAGCCGACGGAGGGACAATCGCCGAGGCGGAAGTGCTCAAAACAAAAAGAAGCTTAGGCTACGGCTTTTACGAGTATGAGCTGGGAAAAATCACTTTCGGCGAAATACCCACACATCAGTATTCGGTTACCGCACCCGACAGCGCAAGGGTATTTTGCAACGGAATAATGATACCGAGGGAATATGTTAAGGAAGAGGAAGAAGCTTATCCCGAAAGCCAACACTTCCGCGGTTATCTGAAAAATCCGCCCCGCAGTCTCACCTATACAATCGACGGTTTTATCGGCGAAGCGGAGTTTACCGCCTATGATCAGGAGGGCAACGAGCTTTTGCTTAACGATGGCGCTTTTTCCCTTTTTCAAAAAGAAGATCCGGAGCTTTCAAAGCTTGCTCTGGATTTTTCCCTCGCTTATTCAAAATATGTGGTCAACGACGGGTATCTGAGCTCTGTTTCGGAGTATCTTGCGCCTGATATGCCGTTTTATACGGAGCAGATCGGAAGAGCACACGTCTGAACTCCAGTCACGGAGCGTCATCT
>CANDLP010000153.1 GCA_947385505.1 uncultured Clostridia bacterium | reverse complement strand
TTTTTCGCTTCCTTTTTGCACTGCAAAAAGGAAGTAGGGTGTGGGACAAAGTCCCGCGAAGTGAGCAATTTATACCTGCAAAGAAGCAGGCGAAGCCGCCGCTTCGGGCGCTGACATCCTTGTCAACGCTTTGGGCGGCGAACTTCGCCTCCTTGCGAAAAGCCGCCGCTTCAGGCGTTAACATCTAATAAATAAAAAAGGGGCTTTTTTACAGCCCCTGATGAAAATATATTTTTATTATATTAAAATGAGTTATTCGGCAGCCTGTTCGCCGCATTCCCTCTCTTTATCAAACCGAAGCTTTTCCAGCTCCGCCAGATCTTTATCCTTTCCCACCAGCCTTTCTGCCTTTCTGACAATGGCAAGCGGAGTCTGACAAAATCCCTGATCGTGGGGATTGTCCCGATAAAGCTGTTCACAGAACTTGTCCGGAATATCCTTGCTGCTTTTTCCGAGAACATTACAGCCCAAGTCATTTGCGTCCACTATCACCACTTCGGCATTGGCGTGAGCCTTCATATCCGCCGCCGCTCCGTCGGGATTTTCGGGAGCCATTTTCGCGTATTCGTTATAAGGAGGAACATTGAACTCGCTGGGACCGTCAATGGCTCTCGCCTTCATACCCAAAATATTGTAAAATACTCCGCGCTTGCCGAACAATTTACAAATTCCCGCAATTACCGCCGCGAAAAGAACCTTTATCCTTCCGCATTCTCTCAGGCAAAGCTCCATTGTGGAGGGAGCGCCTATTCCTATTCCCGCGTCGGATTTGTATACGAATTTAACAAGAAATTTTGCAAGACGGCTTATTTTTATATCACTCACCTTAAGCGCGCGTCCCTGTGTTATGGCAACTATCTTTTCGGAAATAAAAATCATATCCCCTTCTTCCAGATATTTCATAACATATTGATCAAGAAGATCGTTCATTACGTCTTCCTTCATAACCACATGGGTTTTGATAGGGAAACGGGCGTAAGCGCCCCAATCGGTTTCGATGGTGAGATTTTTGCCCTCATTGGGCTTAAAAGGCATTTCCATTGCTTTTCGGCTTCTCCTTAAAAACATATTCATATTCTGTTAACCCTATTATTATACCACTTAAGGAAAATTTAGTCAATATTCTGAAAGGAAATAAAGTTAAAATCATATGAATACTCCGATACACGATTTTTTAAACTACTACGCCGAAAAAAATCCCGTCCGCTGCCATATGCCCGGAGGAAAGTCCAATCCTTTTGACATAACCGAGATAGAAGGCGCGGACAGCCTTTTTGAAAGTTCGGGAATAATAAGGGAAAGCGAAGACAATGCCGCAAGACTTTTCAGTGCGGGTAAAACTTTGTTTTCCTGCGGCGGAAGCACTCTTTCGGTACAAACGATGCTAACGCTTGCCAAGGCTTACAGACCCGGCAAAAAACACGTTGTGGCTTCAAGATACTGTCATAAAAGCTTGCTTTCAGCCTGTGCGCTTCTGGGTCTTGCGCCGGACTGGATCTATCCAGAGGAGTACCTTTCCTGTAAAATTGCTCCCGAAGCCGTAAAAGAAAAAATAACCTCTGATACGCTTTGCGTATTTGTGCAAAGTATAGATTATTACGGGGGAGAAAGCGATATAGAGGGCATAGCACGGGTATGCCGTGAAAAAAACATACCGCTGCTGACAGATAACGCTCACGGAGCGTATCTTGTGTTTACGGACAGGCACCCTATTTCTCTGGGAGCGGATATGACCGCCGATAGCGCTCACAAAACTCTTCCCTGTCTTACGGGTGGGGCTTATCTCCATATCAGCAAAACCGCCCCCGGATTTTTCGCCAAAGAAGCTAAGTCGGCTATGTCGCTTTTCGGAAGCTCAAGTCCTTCATATCTCATATTGGACAGTCTCGATCTTTGCAATCGTTTTATCCAAGAGGAAAAGAAAAAGGCGGAAAAGGTTTTTGCGGAAATAAAGAACCTGAAATTAAAGCTGGCACAGCTGGGCTATACCCTTAAGGAAAGCGATCTTATGCGTATAACGTTCGACGCCCCGCCTTACGGCTATTCAGGCGCGGGACTTGCAGCAGAGCTGCGGAAAAGGGGCGTGGAAAGCGAATTTTCCGATGACAGATACACTGTTCTGCTTTTTTCTGCCGATCAGCCGATTGAAGATTTTCGGAAGGTTATTGAAGCGGCAGAGGGGATAAAGCTATTACAGCCTTTTCTTTCCGACTCTATATCTGTAATACGTCCCGAAGCCGTAATTGAACCGGGAGAGGCAATATTTTCACCCGCTGAAACTGTGCCCTTAAAAAAAGCCTTGGGAAGAGTCTGCGCCGATATCAATACACCCTGTCCGCCCTGCGTACCCGTTGTTATGGCGGGAGAGGTTATAGACGAGGATAGCTTGGGAGCATTGTACAGGTACGGAGTCGAAGGCATAAGGGTCGTTAAAGGCTGAAAATAATCTATCTGTCTGCGGTTGCTTTTTTTCGATTACTGTGGTATAATAATTTAAGATATGAAAGGGGAAAGCTGAATTTGTTATGAATGAACGACTTCCTTACCTCCGCGAAAAAGCCAATAAGCTTCCTTTAACGCCCGGCGTTTATCAGATGAAGGACAGCGGAGGAAAAATTATATATATCGGAAAAGCCAAAGCACTGAAAAACCGCGTTACAAGTTATTTTCATGCGATTGAAAACCATAACGCCAAGACATATCGTTTAGTACAGAATATAAACGACTTTGATTTTATTGTCACTCCCACGGAATTGGACGCGCTGGTTTTGGAGGCAAGCCTTATAAAGCTTTACAGCCCCAAATACAATATACTGTTGAAGGACGACAAGGGGTACAATTACATTAAAGTAACCGGAGGAGATTATCCCAAGATAACCTATGAGCTGCAAAAAAACGATAAAGAGGCGGAATATATTGGCCCTTATACCAGCGGTTATACTGTAAAGATGGCAGTTGAGGAGGCAAACAGGCTGTTTATGCTCCCTACCTGCTCCAGAAAATTTCCCGCAGATTTCGGAAAGGAAAGACCCTGCCTTAATTTTCATATAGGACGCTGTATGGGCATATGCAAGGGAAAAATAAATTCTAAGGATTATAAAAAATGCGTTAAGCAAGCCATAAGCTATATAAAGAACGGAAGCAAGCAGAGCATAGAACGGCTTACGGAAGAGATGGAGGAGTGCTCCGAAAAGCTTGAATTTGAAAAAGCGGCCAAGATAAGGGACTGTATAGCCGCCATACGGAAGGCGGAGCTTTCCCAGCACATTTATTCATCTAAGACCACTGATTACGACGTTGTTGCGGCGGCGGCAAATATGGATAAATGCAGCGTGGCGGTGGTAAAATACCGCGGAGGAAGACTTATCGATAAGGAAAATTTCTTTATCGGCGAAGAAGAGGACAGCGGCCGCACCCGCGGGGAATTTCTTGTGGAATACTATTCCGACAAGGCTGAAATGCCGAAGGAAGTGTATCTTGACGCGGAAATAGAGGACAAAGACCTTCTGGAAAGCTATTTCAGCGATAAATTTAAGCACAAGGTCACTTTGGTTGTTCCCAAGAGGGGCGAAGGCCTTACACAGGTAACCCTTGCCAGAAGCAACGCGGCGGAGTATTTGTCCCTCAGGGTGGGAAGAACGGCTAAGGAGATCGCCGCGCTGGAAGATCTTAAAAGTATTTTGGGACTTTCCAAGACGCCCGAAATAATAGAAAGCTATGATATTTCCAATATGGGAGAAGAAACAAGAGTAGCGGGCATGGTGGTTTTCAAGAACGGCAGGCCGTTTAAGCAGAGCTATAAAAAATTCAATATAAAATATGTTCAGGGCATAGACGACTACGCTTGTATGCAGGAAGTTATAGAGCGAAGGATACGCCGCTATCTTGAAGGCGACGAAAGCTTTTCGCCTCTTCCGGATCTTATTCTTCTTGACGGAGGAAAGGGACATGTGGCGGCGGTAAAAGAAGTGCTGGACAAAATGAACGTGAATATAAATCTTTTCGGACTTGTAAAGGACGAAAAGCACCGTACCCGCGCCATCGCCAAGGAGGGCGGGGAAATACAGGTAAACGGCAATAAAAACGTATTCGGTTTAATTACCAGAATACAGGACGAGGTGCACCGATTCTCCATAAATTTCCAGAGAAAACAGCATCAAAAGAAACAGTATGAATTGGAGCTTACCCGTGTTCGCGGTATCGGCGAGGCAAAAGCCATGACACTGCTCAAAGAATATAAAACCAAAAAGGCGATGAAGGAAGCTACAGCGGAGCAGCTGGCACAAACCGCGAAAATAAGCAAAGAGGTTGCACAGGAGCTGTATTTGTTTATACAGGAAACTTTTTGACATACACATAAGGAGAAGGCTCAAACACTTTCTCAAGAGGAAAGGAATGGTCATAAATTGAGAGTTATTACAGGATCCGCCAAGGGCAGGCGGCTTAAAACATTGCCCGGTTTGGATGTACGTCCCACTATTGAGGGTGTAAAAGAAGCAATATTCAGTATAGTGCAGTTTGAGGTTGACGGCGCGGTAGTGCTGGATATGTTCGCCGGATCGGGGCAGCTTGGAATAGAAGCTCTCAGCCGCGGGGCAAAAAAGGTATATTTTGTTGACAATTCCGCGGAGTCGGTGAAGGTGATACGGGATAATCTTAAGCATACGCGTCTTGAAGAAAACGCGGTGGTATCCAATACTCCAAATAACGCATTTTTAAGGGCGTCGAGGGAAACCTTTGATATTGCGATATTGGATCCGCCTTATAATCATAAGCTTATACAAAAGACAATGCCAATGCTGGTTGAAAAGATGTCGGAGAACGGTATAATTATTTGCGAGCACGAAAGGGAAACCGCACTTCCCGAAAGATTCGGAGAATTCATGATCAGTAAGGTGTACAGACATGGAAGGGCGACTCTTACCGCTTACAGAAGGAAAGCGGAGGAGGAAGAGACAGAGGAGCAGGAACAGGAACAGGAACAGGAACAGGAACAGGAATAAGAAAGGACATGACGTAATCAATGAGAACAGCAATTTATCCCGGCAGCTTTGACCCGGTCACCTGCGGGCATCTTGATATAATAAAACGAGCTGCCCGCCTTTTCGATAAGCTTATAGTGCTTGTTTCGGTAAATCCTACTAAATCCTCATGTTTTACCCCGAATGAAAGGGTTGATCTTATCAAAAGAGTCACCAGAAATATTTCCAATATAGAAGTGGACAGCTATGACGGGCTTCTTATAGACTACTTTAACGCGAGAAATGCGGACGTAATTGTAAAAGGCCTCCGCGCTATGTCCGATTTCGAGTATGAGTTTCAAATGGCTTTGGTCAATAAAGACCTTTGCTATGATGCGGAAACTATCTTCCTCTGCGCCGACGCGGTAGGTACCTTTTTATCCTCAAGTATGGTAAAGCAGATAGCTATGTTTGACGGAGACATAAGCTCTTATGTCCCCTCCGAAATAGAAGCGGACATAAAAAATGGCGTAAAACGGCTGAGACAGACAGGGGAATAATCAATATAAAAGAAAAACGAAAGGAAGTAAAAATAAATGAATATTGACGATGCTTTGGAAGCAATGGACGAGATACTGGACAAATCTATGCAGGTTCCTTTTTCACAGAAAAAAGGAATGGTTGACGTAAGCGCGCTCCGAGATCTTATTGACGATATCCGAATGAATATGCCCAGCGAGATTACTCAGGCGAGAAATCTTGTCAACGATAGAAAAACCATATTGAATGACGCTAAGCAGGAAGCTGAACGCATTATACGCAAGGCTGAGGAAAGAGCGGAACGCCTTGTTTCTCAGCAGGAGATTACCAGACAGGCGAATGAAAAAGCCACACAGATACTCACTAACGCTCAGACTAAATATACGGAGCTTTGCAAGACCACAAACGATTATGTTGATTCTATGCTTTCCAGGGTGGAAGAGCTGTTGGTGAATGATTTAGCGGATGTTAAGAAAGCGAAGACTGCGCTTAAAAGAAAATAATAGTGTATAATATCAAAACCACGCTTAAAACGCGTGGTTTTGATATTATACTGTTTTCGCTTTAAAATTTATGGTGAATTTAGATTATCTCTTTAGAAGTTCTTATATGTCGGTATAGCCCGTATT
>CANDLP010000152.1 GCA_947385505.1 uncultured Clostridia bacterium | reverse complement strand
AAACATTGATTTTACAAGCTTTTCCGGAACATTTCAAGATACTGCCGTGGCAGATGAAAAATATCTTTGTCATAATAATTTTTCTCCTCATATTAGCCTTAATTCAAAATACTACTAATAGTTTATTAAATTTAAAACTTGCATATATCTGAATCTTGTGCTATAATAATCCCAGAAGTTATGAGGAGAGATTATATGCCATCGTTCAAGTATGTGATTGAGCTCAGTGAACAGGATAAAACAACACTGTTAGACATTGTGCAGAAAGGAGCAAGTCCTGCGCGAACAATTTTGTGTGCAAATATTCTGCTTGCTTCTGACCTGCGGCGTGAAACCTATATGACAGTATCCGAGATTGAGAACGTATATCACACTACACCTACAACGATACAGACCGTGAGAGCTTAGTACTGCGAGAAGGATTTTTAAGCAACAATTAATAGAAAAAAGCGTGAAACACCACCGGTACACGCTAAAGTAACCAGAAAAGTCGAAGCACATGTTATTGCACTTGCTTGTGGCAACCCGCCAGAAGGATATTCCAAATGACCACTTCGACTGCTTGCAGATAAGACGGTTGAGTTGGAATATATAGACTCTATATCGTACGTTACTATCTCAACCATACTTAAAAAAATAAATTTAAACCTAACCTAAAGAAGTGCTGGTGTATTCCACCTGAGCATAATACTGCCTTTGTAGCTGCGATGGAGGATGTATTAGAGGTATACAGCCGTCCTTATGATGAAGCACACCCCGTTGTCTGTATAGACGAAAAACCTGTACATCTTTTTGCTGACTTTCACAAACTCTTTCGTTCCAAGAAGATTGGTTTTAGTTTTTTACTGCTTCAAATGCATACCTATCAATAATCACCTTATGTTCATTTTCAATGAGGTACATGGTTAAGTCCACTTTCATTCTTCTTGCGCTTTATTGTTAGAAATCGTCATTTACGCTCTTTTGCATAGGTACATCACCAACATGCTTTTCATTTGAGAGAATAGCAATCGTGGAAGTGCTTCAAACATCTTTTCCACCACGATTATCATTTCGTTTTCTTCAAGTATTTCTTGATTTTGCAGATGCCAAAAACCATCTAAGTATTATTCAAATATCTTTTTGACAATAATGGCTTCAAATTCTACAACAATTAATCTTCCATGTTATAAACGTATACCTATATTATGCGTGTTTTCCGTATTTCAAATCAAACAAGTAGGGAAGGTGATTCCTCCCTTTTGTACTTTTTGTTTTCGGTTTTGAGCTATTTTGATTTTAGTGTATATTACTCATTTAAAGGGCTTTATCAGCTTGGGACTCACAAAAACTGTAGATTTGTTTATATCACTAAACGAGTACTCTTTTTTATATACAAACGAATTAAAGTTTTTATAATCAGAAATGTTTCCAACATCTGTTTCCCAATCTGTATTTTTTTCAAATATATTTTCTCCAAATGATTTTATAATCTTTTCATAACAATGATGACTCCCAGTTTAGTTTGCATTAAAAATGTCATTTTATTAATTCAATGGTAGATAATATACAATTATCCTCTGTTGGACAATCATACCCTATATTTATTATAGTATACTTTGGAAAATTTTTCAACCACATTTACGCAAAAAGTCAAATTTTTGCGTAATATGCAATATTTCCGTTCGATTAGCCAAAATCGCCGGAACCTTTTTGTACATTTTCACAATAAGCTTAAATGTATTTTGTTGAAATCCGAATCTAAATAGATTCGGATTTCAACAAAATACCGCCTCACATGCTCATTGCCATCCCCATATCCTCGGACTCGTCTTGATCCTCGCTTTCGTCCAAATCCTCGTCCTCATCGGGATTTCCAACTTCTTCGTTCTCGTCGTCAAAATCGTCCGAAAAATCGCTGCTTTTCTGTTCCTCGGGTTGTTCCCCAACTTCGGCGGAAACCTCGCTCAAATCGTGCGACACATCCGTATTTCCCTCGACATTTTCCTGCGCTGCTCTCTGCGTCAAATCACGGTTTATCTCGGTTTCAATAAGTCCGATCACGAATTCTTTTTACGTCATTTTGTTCCGCTGCAGATAATCCTTGA
Organism: uncultured Clostridia bacterium; assembly: GCA_947385505.1. Lineage (GTDB taxonomy): Bacteria > Bacillota > Clostridia > Oscillospirales > Ruminococcaceae > Ruminiclostridium_E. The sequence goes on along the minus strand of CANDLP010000152.1, from coordinate 4,075 downwards.
TTTTCTGAAAAAGCTCCTCCGGCACCTGAAACGCCAGTGTTCTCATATTGCCCATTGATTTTTCCCGATATTATTTTGGGGTTATCACTTTTTATTGCCCGCCATATCCACAGCATTGATATAATATAAATAATCCCAAACATTCGGAGTTACCTGAAAATTAGGATTACAGCAGCCGCACCGCCATATGGTTTTGTCGTTAAGCTGATATGAAATCCCGGAGGTGCAGGCTCCCGAAATTCTGTTGGCGCACCCGTTATCGCTTACCGAGAAATTATCTGTAACACTTTCGGGACAGCCCTTAATGTATTCAATAACCTTGTCCATATTTTTTATACGGAAATAGAGTATGAATTCGGTATCCATAGAGGTGATCCAGAAATCGGCATTTGTGTTCCTGTTACGGTCGCTTTCTTTTTTATAATATCTGATCTGAGGTCCCTCGTTCCAATCCTGAAAATTATAACAATAGTTTCTTTTTATCAGTTCGTCATGTATCAACCGTGCCGCAGTTCTGTCCTGTTCAGAATGAAAAAGATCGGAAACGGATTCAACACCGTCGTATTCCATTGTGCTCCAATCACTTTCATACAGTCGGTAATTCAATCTGCAAAAGTCCTTAAAACGCCCCGTATTATTTGACTTTACAGCCAGAATGTGCAGTGCCGATATAACGTTCTTATTATCCGGACATGAAATAATGATATTGGTGTTGTTTTTTATTTTGCCGTTTACAAGTCCCTCGGTTGCGATTCCGTAATTGCCGAGTATGTTCAGAAATGCTCCGATATTTGTAATTTTCAAAGCCTTGCACTGCTCTTTCAATATATTCGCTCGTATACACAATTCGCCGTTTTGCTTCAGTTCTCCCGAATAACCCAATACATAAAATATTTTTGCGTATTTATAGGATTCCTCACGCGACGCCCTCGCTTCCTTGGAAAAATATCCGTATTCGTTCATATCGAATATCGGCAGCAGCATACCGACGGGGTCATTCAGTATATCCTCATAGAAATGCGCGAAAATCATATGAAGCTCAGCAAATCCGCTTTTCAATTCCTCTTGCGTACATATTGCTTTATACGCGTCATGTGTGGGGAATTCTTCCGGATAAGATATCAATTCTTTTTTCCTGAGCTGCGACCAGCGTTCTATCCAATATTTCATTTTTGACCTTATTCCTTTCAAGTACCGTTTTTCAGCTTTACAGGCGCATAAAAGTTCTGTTGATGATAGCCGAGCCCCTTTCTGATTTCTTCGTCCGTATAAATCATATGAACAGATATTGCGCGGCTATCGTCAATAACAAAATTTGTTTTTTCCAACCACTTTTGTATTTTCTCGAGCACTTTATTGCCGCTTTCATCATCTCCGTCTATGCTTACCGCAGCCGCATACAGTCCGCCGGGATGTTCGATAATTTCATAGGGCGCAACGTCAGCCGCCGTAATTTCGTCCTTGATACGCCATACCCATTCAAGTTGTCCGTTGTTTTCACACAGGAAATCGGGAGCATCAAAAATAATGGGCTTGAAAAAATCATTGTGCGCTTCCTGCCACATCTGAAACTTCCCAAAAACGTCTTCAAATGACATTGCGCCCGATGTGACCGCTCTGAATTTCGGAATACGGACGATTATTATATCGGGCACTTTATCATTCAGCCTTTCAGTGACTTCAAAAAAACGGTCGGTCTTAGCAGAATTGCCGTTGTAGTCCACATTTATGATTTGCGTTTCAATATCCTTGGCTTTATCATACAACAGCTTTACATCTGTTTCTCTTTCAAAATCTAACCGTCGTATCTGATCAATAAATTCCAGCACGATTTTTTTCAATTCGTGCAAAAGAGAAACCTCTTCGTCTATATCATCAACTTTCTTTTCAAGCACGTCCAAGACGACTTCGGAGCCTGCCGTATTAAAAATGCGCTTAATATCCTTGATGCTGATATTAAGCCTGCGTAAAATCAGAATTTGTTCCAGACGCTTTATTGCGGCTTCATCATAGAGCCTGTAAGCGTAGTCGTCGTTCCGAGTGCTTTCTATCAGCCCCATATCCTCATAATAACGGAGAGTACGGGCGGATATATTATATCTTACAGATATTTCCCTGATTTTGGCTAAATTACCCATATTATTTATCCCTTTCATTGGTGATAACTATATTATACACTATTCCCCAACGGAAGAGTCAATATAAAAAGAAAAATTTTTTAGATACGATATAACAGGACTGAGCCAATATATGGTTCAGACCTGTTAGTTTCCAGTTCCCGCCTCAGCGCTTGTTCATTTCCCAAACGGAAAAGAATTACAGCATAGATAAACATTCCTGCAGTAAATGAGATACTTGACGGTCTATGTTAAATAATTCTTGAAATAAGGATTTAAGTTCCGCTCTGGCAGATGATTTATTCAACAATTCATTGATGTTTTTGGGTACACAAAAGAAAGTTTCCGATGAAACACCCAGAAGCGCCCAGATTTTCCATGCCTGATCATGGAAACGAAGATGTAAATCCGATGCTTCCAAAAGCAATTCCTTACATTTATTTTCGTCGACCATAGTTACCAAAGTGTTCCTATAACATTCGGACGCATGCCACCTGGTTTCTATTGCAAGACCGTTTATTTGATTCAGCCATTTGCCAAGCTTTTGTCCATCCGGTTCCGTTTCTATTTTTTGATATACCTTTTGCTCCAGCTTATTCCTGTTGCCGGTATTTAAGTGCCGTATCATATGATTGAGAGACTCGGACAAGGAGATCGTAGTATTATATTTATCCGTTATGAAAACAATATTGCTGAGTTTATTATACCAATCCTTATCATGTTGCGGCAAACGGCGGGATTTCATCAAGTACGGAAGATTTTTATCATCATCGTATCCTGTTATTACCGCCCACAAATCGCCGAGACTCAATTTTATCAAGACAGGCTGTTTTTCCTCGACAGCCTGCTTTATTCTTTCAAACAGTACATCTGCCTCTGTATCTTTGTTCATTAACTCATAGCGATAACCGGACGCGTATAAAGCTAAGGATAAACGGTCAAGAGCGGTCTCTGAAAACTCGTCCGCCGAGTACGGCTTGTCAAACGGATTACCGATTTCTTTATCTATCCAAAAATATGCGCAGCCCGTTATTGTTATCAAATATTGATATATTTTAAGATGATACTTATTGATAAAAGGTTCGTTTCCGCAATCGCCGCACTTTATACAGCTGCGTTGGTTCTTGCCGCAGAAAAAAGGAGTGTCCTCTGTGTAAGCGTCCCGATATAAAAGAATGCACGAAAGGGCGCCGAAAAATGAGTTCCTTTGTGCATTTACAGGAAAAGAGACTAAATTTTCAATACTTTTTATCATTTAACATTCCTCCATTTATTCAGTATCTTTACAACCTCGTCGATAATATCACCGCATTCGCGAATTCTTGCTGCAATTTTTTCCCGTCTTTCAGGATTTTGAAGCGTTTCAAGCGTTATATTGAAGCCGCCTCTAAGAGCTTCGAGATCATTTGCGCCGTCGTTGTGCCAAATATCGGCGGTGCGTTTGTACAAAAGACTGACATCGTGAAGATATGTCATATCGGGATTCAACTCACCCGTGCGCTGTAAAAAATTAGGACAACAGCAGCCGTTTGTGGCAAGCGTAAAAACGAAATTAATGTACATTGTTCGTGAATCAAATTCTTCAGGCTTTATTTGTTCAAAATACCCGTTTTCGATGTCATTCGCCCATTTGCGGAAAGCCGGCGCACCGAAGCAATATTTATCGTTGTCGGTTGTCAGAAGCTTTGGCAGCGCGTAAATCGCTTCACGGTAAATTTCCGCGGTATCCTTTTGAGCTTTTTTCCCGCCGACAAATATCCAGCCGCTTTTATCGGTATCGTATCCCATAGCTTTATCGCAGGAAATGCACTGCGGCTCGCTGTTATCCCCCGAAATATATACGAGCGTTTTACCGTATTCCTCGTAACCTACAAACACTCCGCACGGCTGCTCCGAATAACCTGTGAATATAACGGGTACGCCTTTGTCAATAAAGGAAATGAGTTTTTTCAGATACG
>CANDLP010000151.1 GCA_947385505.1 uncultured Clostridia bacterium | reverse complement strand
TCGTGCGCGCTCTATGAAATTGTTGGTGATTTCGCTTATAGGTTTGATGGATTCAGCGGAAAACACATTGACTGCCTCTGCTATTTCTTTTGCTGACACCATCTTCTTTCTAAGAAGCACATAAGCGATTATCGCTGCTGTTGTTCCGACTGCAACTACACCGCCAATTATCAGCGCCTTTTTGTGCTTCCCATACCACTTTGTCGCCGATTTGTCATGGCTAAATACTTTGTTATCCATAGGGATACCTCCTTTAAAAATTTTTTGTTTCTATTGACATTATAGCACAACTTGGTGTATAATACAAGATATAGGAATCATATAAATATTTGCGATTTTGAGGTAGAAATATATGATAGATGATATAATTTTAAAAAGTCGAGAAAAATGGAACAAAAGATTAAAAAAGCAAATGGAAGAAAAGAACTACACTCAAACTTCCTTTGTCAAGGAATTGAACGAAAAATTTAGAAAAAACGCTAATGAAAAAGAATTCACACAGGCAACTGCTCACGGTTGGCTGAATGTAGGAACTATGCGTGGCACCGGTAAGACCAAAATAGGTTTTCCCAAGTTTGAGAATATGCTTTTGATAGCGGAACTTCTCGAAGTCGATCTTGGTTATCTTATCGGCGAGACAGATGCGGAAACGTTTACATTGGAGAACGCAAGTGATTTTTTGCATTTAGAACCCGAGGCTTTGAAAAGGTTAAAAAGAATAATAGAAAAGGAAAGCATTCAATACGTTCAACAAGAGTACAGCACTGTTTTAAACAAATTGCTTTGTTCTGAGTATTTTGAAAGGTTTGTTGAATCCCTTAAGGAACTCGAGGATATCTATATGAGATACAAGGATATTATTCCAAATTTGTCTAAACTAAATGAGAGCGAATTGAATAAAGCATATTCAGATCATTTGTGGCAAAAAATATCTGATAAATATGGTGAAGCCATTTTGAATCAAGCATGGAAGCATCATGACAGTGCTTGTGTAGATGAAGCCACATTTGACTTAACCAATGATGAAAACCGTTGCGCAGATGAGATTGGTAATATGCCATGTTTAGATATACTCATAAAAAGCCAAAGAGATTGGCAACCGCTAAAAGAGAAGTCACTAACTTTACTAAATGAAATGGATAATCTTACCAATAAATATGGAGAAAGATTCCTAAAAAAATTTTGGTCATCTAGCACGGAAAATCTTACTCTAACCGAAGAACAGAAAAAAGCTACCCATCGATTTTATAATGTTCGATCTCAGTTTAATTTGTTCCTAAAAAATCCATTCCTTTTTAATATAGAATCGTTAGCCTTACTCCTTAAAGAAATACAACGAATATCTGATAAATACTCTAACGACGTTTTAGAAAGGGCATGGGAACATCATAGAGTGCGTGAAGCTAACAAAGACATAGAGAAAATATTTAGCAAAAACGAATGTTTTATATCTGAATTTAAAAAGGAAATGAGCTATCATCGATTTTTAGTGCAAGAAAGTTTAGTGCTATTGCTAAATGATATCTATCCAATATCAGTTGACTTACGCAATATTTTTTAAATCTATAAACAATGATATAATAAAAACCCGCGCACCTTTACTGATGCGCGGGTTTTGCTATCCTATTCGGCCTTTCGTGATTTCTCCGTTAAGGACATCACCCATTCGGCGCACACTGTTTGTTTTTGACTTTCACAAGTTTTTTAGAATCCCTTAATTTTTTCAACAAAAGCCGCAAATACCTCATTATCCCGAATATTGTCAAAAGCATTCCGATCCAACGCTTCAAAAAAATTCTCAACGTATGTTGTCGTGCCCGTCCCGCATAGCTCCGATGTGTTGAATGTGACTTTATTAAAAAACGGACTTGTATAACATATAACACCGCTGTCAATAACCCTATCAAATTCTGCAGAGTGATAATATGCCTTATGCAGCGCTTCAACGGTTTTTTCCGCATCTCCTTCGGCGGCGAAAAGCCTCGCTTTGTCCAAGAAATTATACCAAAGCAGATCATGATAATATTGATAATTTTCATCGGGTATCATAATCTTCATTACTTTTTCCGCCGTTTCATAGGAAAAAATATTTCTGTTGCCGTGCAGCGCATTTACCAAATTAAGCAGCGCTCTGTCAAGCATTTTCTGACGGAGAGCTTCCGCTTCTTCTCCGTGCAGACAGGTTAAAAGCACCTGATCTTTGCTCACAGGATAATTTTCCGGATAGCTTTCGGCGTATTTCCTTGCTTCATCAGAGCGCCCGCGAAAATCGAGATACTGTACAATGCCTTGAATTGAGCTTGCTTTAATTTCTTCATCTACGGAGTTTTCAATAACACATCTGAAATGCTTTATCGCCTTTTCCTGTTCGTCTGCATAAGTTTTATCATCTTCAAATTCGAAAGAGCGTAACGCTTCCGCCCACGCGAACCAATCAAGATATTTCATATCGCCCGGAAACTCCGCTACGGCTTTTTCCGCAATTTTATAGCGTTCCTCTAAATCGCCCGTTTTCCACGTTTTCTCGTATGCCGCTTCAATTTCTGCGGCGCGTTTTGCGTTTTCAGAATTGTCAAGCCCCAAAAGCTCGTCGGCGGTAACGTGAAACAGCTTTGTTAAAGGGGCAATGAGGGATAAATCGGGGCTTGTGAGTCCGCACTCCCATTTTGAAACCGCCTGATATGTTACGCACAGATAATCCGCCAATTTTTCCTGCGTCAAATCGTTTTTTTGACGCAGTTCCTTTATTCTTTCGCCGATAGTCATAGGTGTTCCTCCGTTATGTTAATATAAACCGAGCGCGTTCGATTTCATTTACAGTATAGCACGGTCGATTACAAAAAACAATAACCGATTTTTTTAGCTTAATTCAACTTAAAGTTGAATTATGATCGTATCATAAATTTCATTTACAGCATTTTAGAACATATCCACATAGGGTTGACGCACGTCCCTTAGGCAAAATTTTCCAAACTTTGCGTCATAAAAGTTTTAAATACCTCAAGCATTCCTGCGCTTTTCTTCCTTGACTGCAAAAAATTCTGCTCGAAAATCTGCACACCATCTTATGTGGACAAGTTTTTACAAAAATAAGATGTAACAAACAAAAAAGTATGGATTATTCAGAGGTTTAAAAATTTTACCAAGCTTGCAATAATAAAAAACAACGTATTAAAGTAAAAAAAGGTTATACTATTGTTACAAATACGGAAAGGAGCAAAAGATGGAGCATATTTACGACAAGATCATAATCGGAGGCGGTCCCGCCGGATATAGGGCGGCATTATATGCTTCGCGCGGAAAGCTGGACACTTTGGTAATTGAAAAAATTTCGGCGGGAGGACAAATGACTCTTACCGGTGATATAGACAATTACCCCGGATTTGAGGAGGGCATAGATGGTTTTCTTTTGGGGGAGAAGATGAGAAAGTGCGCGGAACGATTCGGGGCCGGAACGCAGCCGGCCGAGGTAATAAAAGTTGATTTTACCAAAAAAATAAAAAGATTGGATACCACAGCAGGCGAATTTTACGCAAAATCCGTGGTTATAGCCACAGGAGCCGATCCGAAACGGTTAGGGCTTCCCAATGAAACTGAGTTGATCGGAAAGGGTGTTCACTACTGCGCTCACTGTGACGGTATCTTTTATAAAGACAAGAAGGTAATAGTTGTGGGGGGCGGTAATTCGGCCGTTTCGGAAGCGCTGTATCTTTCGAAAATCGCTTCAAAGGTATATCATGTTCATAGGAGAAACACTCTGAGAGCGGAAAGATATTATTATGACCCTCTTGTGCGGGCAATTAATGTGGAATTCATACGAGACAGCGTTTTAACGGAGCTTATTTCGGACACTAAGGTTGTCGGCGCAAAGGTAAAAAATACAAATACCGGAGAAATAAAAATTATTGACTGCGATGGAGTGTTTATAGCCATAGGAAGGAAGCCCAATACAAAGTTTTTGGGAAATGCGGTTGAATTGGATCAAGACGGGTATATCAAAGCAGATGAAAGTACAAAAACGAACGTAGAAGGGGTATTTGCGGCGGGGGACGTACGAACAAAGATAATAAGACAAGTAGCTACCGCTGTGGGGGACGGAGCTGTGGCGGGAACGTATTCGGTATGATTTTATTTGTGTTCTTACCAATAACACTAATTCCACTTTAGAATACAGACAAAATCTATATTTTGAAGTGGAATTAGTGTTATATAGCATTATTTTGTAAATTCTATAAGCTCCTTTTCGATTGTTTTACATACATTATATCCCTCATCGTAAAGTTTTCCTAATTTTTTAGGATCACGTTCCGTTCTCCCGATACCGAAAACGTCCTTTGGCGCTATCACAAAGGCTTTTCCTTCTTTTTCAAGCTCATTCAGTTTTTTTATGCTGTTATTGTAACTTTCGGGTCGGTTCAGGAAGCTTTTCAGAAATTCGGGATATTTTTTATAAGCCGCCTTTACCAGCGGAGTTGCTTTTTCATAGCCCTTTATGTACCCTCTCGGCCGTGTGAGAAGCACTATTACCTTGTCGCAGCCGTCGGATAAGGCTTTTTCAAAAGGAAGCGAGTCGGAAACGCCGCCGTCCATATAAAGATTGCCGTTTATTTCAATAGGCTTAAACAGAAGCGGCAGCGCGCAGCTTGCTCTCAAAGCCGTAAATTCCCTGTCCGCGGGAATCTCTATGTATTCCGCCTTTCCGCTTTCAATATTTGTGACCACCGCGATACAGTTTTCCTTTCTTTTGTCAAAGGTATCGTAGTCGAAAGGGAGAAGTCTGTTTGGTATATCGTCGAAAACGTATTTTAAGTTATAGTAGCTTTTGTTTTTACCGTTAAGAAGGTGTCTTATACCCGCATATTGTTTTTTGTGCTGATAATCGGTCATAATGCTGCGGTTTCTGCCAAGCTGTTTTGAGGAATAGCTTACTCCGAAAGAAATTCCGGCAGATACGCCTATAACATAGTCGGCGTAAATTTTAAGCTCCAGCATTCTGTCCATTGCTCCGCAGGAAAAATAAGTGCGGCTGGCTCCGCCCTCAAGCACGAGTCCGATTTTCATTTTTTGACCATTCCTTTCCACAGTGCTGCAAAACGCGAAAGGTAAAACAAACCGATTGCAGGCAGCATAAAAATTATACAGTAACCTCATCAATAAAAGGGATTATTTCAAAGTTCATCGAATATTATTTTAGAATTTTCGTAAGAGATTTCACGGTAAAACCAAAAATAATTTAAAATATCGGAACCGCACTCATCAATACGAAGTCCGTCAGCCGTTTTCAAAAGCGTTGCGGAAGCGGTTTCTCTTATGTCCGCGGAAAGCTCCCATTTATTTTTATCGCCATATGATGTAACCGTAATAATAATTTTATTTTCATCAGGATATTCGATCGAATCAAGGAAAAGACAGTCCATACCAAGTCCCGTACCGCCTGCGCCTCGGCTTCTGATATACAAGCCGCCTTCTGAAAATACAAACGGTCTTTCCGGATCCTCTAAGAATTTCTTTTTTAATTTTTCGGTTAACAGCACGTCAAGCTTTTCGGTAAGCTGCGTTTCACTTTGAATATCTCCGCTTATAACTTTATAAAATCTCTGATAACCGTCCTGACAATCCACGTCAATAAATTGTGACTTGTTCACAAGTTCATCGGGCAAATCGTTAAGCGGAAACATACCCCAATATAAATCAGCGTACCCGATCAGTAATTTTAAAATCCGTTCGGTTTCTTCCGATATAATCGGATCTTTATTTTCCGTATTTTGGAACATACTGTTTTCAAAACCGCTTTCAAGCGTGCTTGACGAATTTTCGCACGATACAAGAATCGTAAGCATTGCCAATATACATAAAATTATTATAATTTTATTCATTTGCATACTATTTTTCTTTTCCGCAGTATTCAATTATTGCCTTAGCAAATATTTCCGCCGACATTATCATATTATCCGAGCCGATCCATTCGTCAGCTCCGTGAATGTTATTATCCTCTCCCTCTATTTCCATGCCGAACGCGACGCCTCCGTCGATTCCGTGCACATAAGTTCCGCCGCCGATAGACTTACAGTATCCCTCTTTTCCCGTTGTGTCGCTGTATACCTTGAGCAGGGCGCGCACAAAACCGCTGTTTTTATCGGCGCAGTGCGGCTCCGAGCCTACGGCGGAGAT
>CANDLP010000150.1 GCA_947385505.1 uncultured Clostridia bacterium | reverse complement strand
TTTCACCCAATGTTCAGCACAAAAACTTTACATAAATTTTACAATTCTCGGATAACAGATTTGATATTTCCGATGTATCATTTATTTGCAGCAAGAAAAGCTGTGAACAGATATTAAAGGAGAATCACAATATGAGAATATTCAAAACATTTAAAACATTCATGAGAATAGGAGCTGTTGCCGCAGCGGCAATAACGGCGGGATCAATGTTGGGCGGCTGTTCTTCCGACGCCCTTTCGGGAACGGTATCCACGGACGGTTCCACCTCAATGGAAAAGGTTATCGGAACTTTGGGCGAGGCATTTGAAAAGGAAAACGAGGGCGTGACCTTTACATATAACCCCACCGGTTCCGGTTCGGGCATTCAGGCGGTATTGGACGGCGTCTGTGATATCGGATTGTCAAGCCGAAAGCTTAAAGACGAGGAAAAATCCGAGGGATTAAAAGAAACGGTATTGGCTTATGACGGAATCGCCGTAATAGTTAACCCCGAAAATCCCGTATCCGACCTCAGTATTGAGGACGTCGCCAAAATTTATACGGGTGAGATCACCAACTGGAAGGACGCTGACGGCAGCGACGGCGAAATAGTTCTTATCGGAAGAGAAGCGGGTTCGGGTACAAGAGACGGTTTTGAAAGCATAACCGGAACAAGCGAAAATTGTAAATACCGTCAGGAGCTGACCTCCACGGGAGACGTTATCACCACCGTTGCGGGCAATCCCAACGCAATCGGCTACGCTTCGCTGGCGTCGCTTAAGGATAACGTTAAGGCGTTAAACATAGACGGTGTTACTCCCGCCGAAAATACCGTAAAGGACGGAAGCTATAAGGTGCAGCGCCCGTTTATTCTTGTAACAAAGGAAGGAACGGCTCTTTCGGAAACGGCGCAGAAGTTTTTTGACTTTGCAACCTCGGAAGACGCCGCAGAACTGATTTCAAGCGCGGGCGTTGTAGCGGCTAAGTAAAGGTATATAAGATATTTAAGGCATATAAATAATACTAATCCCTTTTTGAACTGTGGGATTAGTGTTTTGGGTGCAATCCCATTTTGAACTGTGGGTATTACGTCAGTTCAAAATGGGATTGGTATAAGACATAAAAGGCATATTAAGATGAAAAATAAAAAGCAAATATTGGAAACCGCCGTTCACGGTATATTTCTGATTCTGGGACTTATCACGGTAGGCTGTGTGCTGCTTATCACTGTATATCTGGTTATATCCGGTATTCCCGCCATAAAAGAAATAGGCGTCATAAACTTCCTGTTCGGCAAGGAATGGGCGCCCACAGCTTCGGAACCGCGGTACGGCATTCTTCCCTTTATCCTTACCAGCGTTTACGGCACGGCGGGAGCCGTACTCTTAGGAGTTCCTATCGGATTTCTTACCGCCGTATATCTCGCCAAAACAGCGCCGCCTAAGGTAAAAAAACTTGTATCCGCCGCAGTAAGCCTGCTTGCGGGCATTCCGTCGGTGGTTTACGGCTTGGTGGGAATGCTTGTGCTTGTACCCGCAATCCGTGAATTGTTCAACATTCCCGACGGGGCAAGCCTGTTTGCGGCGATAATCGTCCTTGCAATTATGATTTTGCCCTCCATAATCAAAATGTCCATAACGGCGTTGGAATCGGTGCCTAAAGAATACGAGGACGCTTCTTTGGCGCTGGGCGCAACACCAACCGAAACCTACTTCAAAGTATCCGTTAAAGCCGCGAAAAGCGGAATTGCCGCCGCGGTTGTGCTCGGAGTGGGCAGGGCTGTCGGTGAAGCCATGGCGGTAATAATGGTGTCGGGGAACGCCCCGAATATGCCCTCGTTATTTCAAAGCGTGCGCTTTCTGACAACGGCGGTATCAAGCGAGATGTCCTACGCAAGCGGCTTGCAGAGACAGGCGCTGTTTTCAGTCGCTCTTGTTCTGTTCCTGTTTATCATGCTGATAAACGCGGCGCTTAATTTCTTTCTTAAAGGGAACAAGGAGGGATAAGCTTGAAAGAGATTGAAAAAACGGATTCTTTTAAGTCCGTTGTGTTTGCGCCTTCGGCGCGGAGGTTTTTCAAAGAGGAAAAACAGGATCAAAAAATACTGAAAAATCAAATATCGGGAAAACGCAGGGCGTTTATATTTACAATGAAGGCTCTTATGGGATTTTCGGTAATTCTCACCAGCGCTTTGGTTATATTTTTGATTGTGTATGTGATGATAAAAGGGATTCCGAATATTTCGTGGGAACTGTTGTCGTCAAAGCCGAGCTATACCTCCGACACAATAGGAATACTGCCCGATATTCTGAACACTTTGTATATCATTACAGCGGCGCTTGTTATTGTTATCCCGCTGGGCGCGGGCGCGGCGGTTTACCTGACCGAATACGCAAAGAACAAAAGGCTTGTTTCCGTTATCGAATACGCCGCCGAGACTCTTTCGGGCATACCGTCGATCATATACGGTCTTGTGGGAATGCTGTTCTTCTGCCAATTTCTGAATATGCAGAAAACTCTTATGGCGGGGGCTTTGACGTTGGTGATCATGAATCTGCCCACCGTCATGAGATCAACGCAGGAAAGCTTAAAAACCGTTCCTCAAAGCTACCGCGAGGGCGCCTTCGGCTTAGGGGCGGGAAAGTGGCGGGCAATACGAACGGTAGTGCTTCCCGGCTGTATAGACGGCGTTATTACCGGCTGTATTCTTTCGGTCGGACGAATAGTGGGGGAATCGGCGGCGCTGCTGTTTACGGCGGGCTTCGCGCACGCGCTGAACGGTTTCTTTGAAGGGCTTGGCAGCTCGGGGGCAACCTTGACGGTAGCCTTATACGTCTACGCCAAGGAGCGCGGGGAGTTCGGCGCGGCATTTGCCATTGCCGCAATTCTTATGGTGCTTACCCTTTTGATAAATCTTCTTGCCGATTTTGCGGCAAGATATTTCAAAAAAAGGAGGGACAGATGAATACTATCATTTCCGTAAAAGATATGTGTCTGTGGTACGGGAAAGTTCAGGCGCTGAAAAACATAAATATGGATATTCCCAAAAACAGTATCACCGCGCTTATCGGACCGTCGGGCTGCGGCAAGTCCACATTCCTGAAATCCCTTAACCGAATGAACGATTTAATAGAAGGGGTTAAAATTACGGGTAAGCTTTTTTATACGGATACCGATATTTACGACCCCAAACTGGACGTAAACTCGCTCCGAAAGGAAATAGGAATGGTATTTCAAAAGCCCAACCCATTTCCCATGAGCATTTACGATAATATTGCCTACGGACCGAGAACGCACGGCATTAAAGGGCGCGCAAGACTTGACGATATTGTGGAAGGTTCATTGCGTGACGCGGCGATATGGGACGAAGTCAAGGACAGGCTGAAAAAGAACGCGCTGGGGCTTTCGGGCGGTCAGCAGCAGCGGCTGTGTATAGCGCGGGCGCTTGCCGTAGAACCCAAGGTGCTTTTAATGGACGAACCCACCAGCGCCCTTGACCCTATCTCAACTTCTAAAATCGAAGAACTTGCCATAGGGCTTAAAGAAAAATATTCGATAGTCATAGTAACCCACAATATGCAGCAGGCGGTGCGTATTTCCGATAAAACCGCTTTTTTCCTGATAGGAGAAATGGTGGAGTACGGCGATACCGAAGCGCTTTTTTCCGACCCGGCGGATAAGCGCACCGAGGACTATATTACGGGGAGGTTTGGATAAATGAGAAGCCGTTTTGACGAGCAGCTTGCTTTTTTGAATAACGAACTGATAACAATGGGTTCGTTATGTGAGGAAGCTATTGCGCTTACCGCAAAGTCGCTGTCCGAAGGGAGTGTGAAATTGGCTGAAAAAGTAAGGAATATTGAAGATGAAATCGATCATAAGGAACGGGACATAGAGTCCCTTTGCCTGAAACTGCTTTTACAGCAGCAGCCTGTGGCGCACGACCTTCGGCAAATATCCGCCGCTCTTAAAATGGTCACCGATATGGAACGCATCGGTGATCAGGCGGAGGATATTGCGGAAATCATCACCTTTCTGAAGGGACGCAAACCTCCCGATAACCTGCCGATAAACAAAATGGAGCAGGCTGTCATAAAAATGGTAACAGGCAGCGTGGACGCATACGTAAAAAAGGATACGGAGCTGGCAAAGTCCGTAATAAAGTATGACGACGCGGTGGACGAATGCTTCGGCAGTATAAAAAGCCGCCTTATAAGCAATATTTCCGATAATCCGAAGGACGGCGAATACGCTCTCGACCTGCTGATGATCGCCAAATACTTTGAGCGTATAGGCGATCACGCCGTAAATATTGCGGAATGGGTTCTGTTTTCTATTCTCGGGCGCCACCCCAAAAGCTGATATTTTCTATTGAAAAAAAGCCTCAAAAATATTATAATATTATTTAATGATATAATAATATTTATTAAGGGGAGGAAAAGTTATGTGGCTTATCGCAGCTTGCTTATCAGCGGTTTTTGCGGGACTTACGGCAATACTTGCAAAGTGCGGGATAAAAAATACCGATTCCGATGTGGCAACAGCGCTGCGCACCGTTGTTGTGCTGTTGTTTTCTTGGGTGATGGTATTTGTGGCGGGTTCAGCCGGAACAATTACGTCTATCGAACCCAAATCGCTGATTTTCCTTATTCTCTCGGGGCTTGCCACGGGCGCTTCGTGGATATGCTATTTCAAGGCGCTGTCGCTGGGAGATATTAACAAGGTTGTGCCGATAGATAAATCAAGCACGGTTTTATCCGTTCTTCTTGCCGTCATTATATTCACCGAAAGGGATAACTTGGCGGTAAAACTCATAGGTACGGCGATACTTGCTGTCGGAATATTTCTTATGATTGAAAAAAAAGCGGAAGCGCAAAAGCAAAGCGGCAGGGGCTGGTTTATTTATGCCGTTCTTTCGGCGGTGTTCGCGGCGCTTACTTCAATTCTTGCCAAGGTGGGTATCAGCGGAGTGGAATCAAATTTAGGCACCGCGATACGCACGGGAGTCGTTCTTTTAATGGCGTGGTGCATTGTTTTCGCCAAAGGAAAACATAGGCGGATAAAGGAAATCAACAAAGGTGAATTTGTGTTTATACTGCTTTCCGGGTTGGCGACAGGCACTTCGTGGCTGTGTTATTATTACGCTATACAGAACGGGGTTGTAAGCGTTGTGGTGCCGATAGATAAACTTAGCATTGTGGTAACGGTACTGTTTTCTTACATAGTTTTCAAGGAAAAATTGAGTATAAAATCCTTTATCGGGCTTTGCCTGATGATTACGGGAACGCTTGCTATGGCGATATGGGCATGATGAAAGTAATATCAAAGAAATACTAAAGTAATATTAAAGTAATATCAGAGTAAGCTGAAAGGAAATTGTGAAATGATTTTTTGTGTAGAGGACGACGACGGAATCCGTGAGCTTATGATATACGCTTTAAACGCATCCGGGTTTGAGGCGAAAGGTTTTACTGACGGCAAAGGCTTATTTGAAGCTCTGAAATCGGAAACACCTAAGCTTATAATGCTTGACATAATGCTGCCGGGAGAGGACGGCATAGGGATTTTAAAGCGTTTGAGGAATACGGCGGATTTTGCCGAAATCCCCGTTATTATGGCGACGGCGAAAGGAACGGAATATGATAAAGTGACAGGTCTGGATTCGGGTGCGGACGATTATCTGGCAAAGCCCTTCGGAATGATGGAAATGATTTCCCGCGTAAAAGCGGTGCTTCGGCGCACCCTTCGCGAGGACAAAGCGACTTTGCAGAACGGGAATTTAACAATAAACCTTGCTGCGCATACCGTTACGGCAAACGGCGGGGAAATTCAGCTAACATTAAAGGAATTTGAGATATTAAAATTATTTATGAAAAATTTGGGACTTGTATTTACAAGAGAACATCTTCTGCAAAGCGTCTGGGGCGAAGATTATTTTGGCGAAACGCGCACGGTAGACGTTCACATCGGAACGTTGCGCACAAAACTCGGCGGCTGCGGAGATTATATCGAAACGGTTCGGGGAGTGGGTTACAGAATGGGGGCGAAACAATGACAAAACGAATTTTCCGTTCGGTTTTCTTTACGGCGCTGGGCGTTCTTCTTGCGTCGGTCGTATTTTTTATGTGCGCGCTTTACGACTATTTTTCGGGAGTTCAAAAAAATCAGCTCCGAATGCAGACAAACCTAGCCGCACAGGGAGCGGGAAATGAGGGCGCGGAATATTTTTCGGGACTTGTA
>CANDLP010000149.1 GCA_947385505.1 uncultured Clostridia bacterium | reverse complement strand
ATGGCCCTTGCCGCCGTCTTGCCCGCGCCCATGGCCAGAATGACCGTGGCCGCGCCGGTCACCGCGTCGCCGCCGGCGTACACGTTGGGGCGGCTGGTGAGCCCGGTCTCCTCCTCAACGATTATCCCGCCCCACTTCTGAGTCTCCAGACCCTCGGTGGTGCTTCTGATAAGCGGATTGGGCGATGTGCCGATAGCCATAATTACCGTATCGACCTCTAACTCAAAATTGCTGCCCTCTTTGACAACAGGTCTCCTTCTTCCGCTTTCGTCAGGCTCTCCAAGCTCCATCTCAACGCACTCCATAGTCTTGACTCTTCCGTTTTCATCGCCCTTTATCTTTACGGGGTTGTTAAGATTGCGGAATATAATGCCTTCCTCCATAGCGTGGTGGATCTCCTCCTTACGGGCAGGCATCTCTTCAAGACCGCGCCTGTATACAATATATACGTTATCCGCGCCCAGTCTCTTCGCGCATCTTGCCGCGTCCATGGCAACGTTTCCGCCGCCTACCACCGCTACGGATTTGCTCTTTATAATAGGTGTGTCGTATTCGTCCAGATACGCTTTCATAAGGTTGGTACGGGTCAGGTATTCGTTAGCCGAGTAAACGCCGATAAGATCCTCTCCCTCTATTCCCATAAAGGAAGGAAGTCCCGCACCTGAGCCGATAAATACCGCCTTATACCCCATTTCAAAAAGCTCGTCCACGGAAAGTGTCTTGCCGATAATCATATTTGTCTGTATCTCTACTCCAAGATCCTCAAGGTTCTTTACTTCCTTATGTACGATCTCTTTGGGGAGCCTGAACTCAGGGATACCGTACACAAGAACGCCGCCCGCCGTGTGGAATGCTTCAAATATTGTCACTTCATATCCTAATTTGGCAAGGTCGCCGGCGCAGGTAAGTCCGGAAGGTCCGGCTCCTATTACCGCTATCTTTTTACCGTTTGAAGCGGGTTTTTCCGCTTTCGCATCGCTGTTCTTCATATGCCAGTCGGCGCAGAAGCGTTCAAGCCTTCCGATAGCTACCGGCTCACCTTTGACGCCTCTTACGCATTTGCCCTCGCATTGGCTTTCCTGTGGGCAAACACGTCCGCATACTGCGGGAAGTCCGTTGGTGGAGGTTATAATTTTGTACGCTTCCTCAAACTCTCCCTCCGCAACTTTTGCCACAAATTCGGGTATGCGTACATTAACGGGACAGCCGTTAACACATGGCTTATTTTTACAATTAAGACAGCGTGTGGCTTCCTCTTTTGCCATTTCCTCGGTGTAGCCCTCGGCAACCTCTAAAAAATTCTTGTTTCTTATGTCGGGAGCCTGTTCGGGCATTGGAACTTTTTTTAAACTCATATTAGCCATTTTTATAAACCATTCCTTTCCAATTTTAATCAGACGCCCTTATAAAGACGGCAGTGCGCTTTATCATGAGCCTCCGCCTCTCTGTAAGTGGAATTTCTCTTCATCAATTCGTCAAAATTAACCAAGTGACCGTCAAAATCAGGACCGTCGACGCAAGCGAATTTTATTTCTCCGCCCACATTTACGCGGCAGCCGCCGCACATTCCGGAACCGTCGATCATAATGGGGTTAAGTGACACCATAGTTTTTATTCCGTAAGGCTCGGTGGTCTTGCACACAAATTTCATCATGGGTATGGGTCCTATTGCCAAAACCATATCGTATTTATTGCCCGCGTCGATAAGCTTCTGGAGCTTTTCGGTAACCAACCCTTTTTCTCCGTAACTTCCGTCATCGGTGGTAAGATAGAAATTTGTGCTTACCGCTTTGAACTCCTCCTCCAGAATAACAATGTCCTTGCTCCTGAAGCCGGCGATAACATCAACCTCCGCTCCGCTGTTGAAAAGAGATTTCGCGGAAGGATAAGCAATGGCGCAGCCTACGCCGCCGCCTATTACACAAACCTTCTTGTAGCCTTCAAGCTCGGTAGCCTTACCTAAAGGTCCGGCAAAGTCTTTTAAGCAGTCGCCTTCCTTTAAGGTTGAAAGCAGCTGTGTGGTAGCTCCTACTATCTGAAAAATAATGGTAACGATTCCCTTTTCCCTGTCGTAATCCGCTACTGTAAGGGGGATTCTTTCACCGTACTCGTCAACTCTCAGAATAATGAACTGACCGGCCAACGCTTTCTTAGCCACATAAGGAGCGTCAATGTCCATTAGTACCACATTTTCATTAAGCTGACGCCTTTTCAATATCTTATACATTTTGTATATTTCTTCCTTTCTTTTAATTTATGTAAATTATTGTATACTATTGGAAATTAACAAGGCGAAAAGGTGTTGTTAAATTTCTAACAAATATTATAGCAGATTAAAGAGAATAAATCAAGGTATTTATCGCTGTTTTTAAGAGAAATTTGTGGGAAATATGTTTTTTGTGGGCAAATTACGGCAACCTGCACTATTTTTATTCAGAGCATATTGATTTTATATGAACACGCTCAAATTCATGCTTTATTCAGCAATTTGTATAAAAAACAGTATAAAAAGCCTCTAAAAATCCTTGTTTTTGCTTTTCACAAGGTTTTTAGAGGCTCCCGTCTGTTATTTCTTTTTACGCATAACCGCAAACGCTAAGACAGTAACGGCCGCTGCCAAAGGAATAAGCGATACCGCGGTACCGGTCGGAGGATTGCTGTTATCGGCGACAGGAATACCCGCGTTTGGATCGGAACCGGCATTATTGCTTGGGGGCGTGCTGACGTTTGAAGAAACGCTGCTCTCTTCTGTGGAAAGCGTTTGATCGCTCGGCGGTGAAGTAATCTCATTGTCAGCTGAAATATCACTGCTCACAGGAGGAATCGCTTCGCTTTCGCTCGGTGCGGGATCACCGCCGTTGAAACTGCCGTTATCGGGAGTAACAAAACTTATCTTTTCACTGTACGCAAGAGCATAGGTTGAGAATCTGTCAGTCTCAATCGTTATGGTGTTCTTGTCATCGTCCAAATCGGGGAGAACAGCCGTTTCACCGTTGTGAATGCGAATTACCGAGTAATTCCGACTATCGCCTTGAAGTTTTTCGGGTATCTCAAACATTACGGTTATGGGTGCGCCCGTTTCGGTAATTTTGATTTGTGTCTCGCCGATTATCTTCAGCAGATTTACATCAAGATACTGTCCGAGTCTAAAATTTTCAAGCCTGTCTATCACGGTTTCAACTTTAGCCTTATCCTCATCGGGAACAGTATCAGTTGCGTCATTAACAGACAGAACTATCTTTATGTTGACGCCGTCCGTAATGCTGTCTTTCTCTTCCGGAGTAAGAACCGCATCAATAAGCTCTTGGAGCGGAGTTTCCAGAACAGTTTCGGGGGCGTTCTCTCCCGGCTGAACTTCCTTAGAAATATTTCCGTCGTCGGGTGAGCCGGGTTGACCGGCTGCCGGAATTGATTCTGTTTTGGTTTCTTTGCATACGGTGCAGATATAAGTCCTAACGCCGGCCTCTGTTTCCGTGGGCTGTTGAGTGATTTCCCCGCTGTTCCAGCTGTGCTCGGCTATACTGCCCTTTTCAACGCCGCAAACCGTACAAAGCTTCCAGTGACTGTTCTTATCCTTTTGCCACTCACCGCCGAAGCTGTGTTCCGCAAGGGCGAGAGTTACGGTTTTTTTGTAACCGCAGGTTTGACAGACATATACCTCCCTGCCCTGCTGTGTGCAGGTAGAAGGCGTTACCTGCGGCGATCCGAAATTATGCTCAGCTTCTTCGCCTCTAACGTCGTGACCGCAGACAGCTTCATGCCAATGGCCGGTTTCGTCATATGCCCAGTCATCGGAATATGTATGAGTGTGACCAAACTTATCAATATCCTCCTTTTTCTCAGCGCCGCAAACCGTGCAGGTATAAGTAATTTCACCCGTTTCATTATCGGTCGGCTGTTTTGTAATTTCTCCGTCATTCCAGCTGTGCTCGGCTATACTGCTCTTTTCATTGCCGCATAATGTACAAATCTTCCAGTGATTGTTCTTATCCTTTTGCCACTCACCGCCGAAGCTGTGTTCCGCAAGGGCGAGGACTACGGTTTTTTTGTAACCGCAGGTTTGACACACATATTCCTCCCTGCCCTGCTGTGTACAGGTGGAGGGCGTTACCTGCGGCGACCCTAAATTATGCTCCGCTTCTTCGCCTCTAACGCCGTGACCGCAGGAAGCTTCATGCCAATGGCCGGTTTCGTCAAATGTCCACTCATCGGAATATGTATGAGTGTGATCAAGCTTATCAATATCTTCCTTTTTCTCGGCGCCGCAAACCGTGCAGGTATAGGTCATTTCACCCGCTTCATTATCGGTCGGCTCTTTAGTCATTACTCCGCTGTCCCACAGGTGATCTGCTCTTTCGCCCACCGCACCGCATTTTGTGCATACCGTCCAATGCTGTGATATATCGCTCTCGTAGATATCGTTATGCTTACACTCGCTCCAGTGCGCATACAGTTCGGTATCACTGCTGAATACCGTATCCTCTGTTATTTTTTCTCCGTTTTCTTTTGCGGTAAACCAACCGTCGAAGGTATATCCTTTACGTGTTGCTTCGGGCAGCGGCAGAGCTTGTCCGTTGTCGTTCACGCTCATGTCGGCAGTCGGACAAATTCCGCCGTTTGCGTTGAATATGATCAGAAAACGTCTCAGAACCGCCTCGCCCTCGGACTCTGCCACAGTGTAAAAGCTGTAAGGGCTTTTAAAAAAATCGGAAGTTGTTTTCCCGCTCATATAGGCGCTCCAGCCGTTTGTGATTATTCTCGGCGTCCCGCTGTCTATATACACTGAACATGGATCAGCGTAAGCGAGCTCTCCCGCTATTTCGATATTATCATCGCTCCTGAGCCAAATGCTCGTGTTTTCAAATGCCGGCGAACCGCTCAATGTCAAAATGCCCTTATTTTCGAGATATGCTGTTCCCGAATTTTTTATAAATCTTCCGCCCGAAATATTTAACGTTCCGTTATTTAAAATATGTTTGCTTGCTGCGTCAAAAACTCCGCCGCTTATTTTTAAATCGGCATCCTTATAATTCCTAATTGCATAATTGGCCTTACACGAAATATATCCGTCCGTTACATCAAGTAAACCGTAATTATATATTGCCGAAAATTTCTCGCAGCTTATGTTTCCGCCATTTATCTTAAGCGTGTTGCCCGACTCGTTGTATACCGACGAAGAAACATCGCCGTCTAAAATAGTGACCGTATTATTTTCCCCGTATGCGTATATTGTGTATCCGTCCACGGAACTTACCTCCCCGCCGTAAACAAAAAGAGAGGCGTTTTGCCCGTAAAGCTCTATGCCGATTCCGCCGCCGGTCTTTACGCTGCCGCCGTAAATATTTACGGGGCCGCTTTCTCCCATACCGGTTTCGTGAATGCTTATTCCGGGACAATATTCACCGCCGTTTATTGTCCCGCCGTATATATTCAGTACAGAGTCGTCAATAACGCTTATTAAACTGTAATAGTCCTTGTTTTCGGTCACGGAGGTGCATTCTATGCTGCCTCCGCCCGTACAGTCGCATACGTTAAGCTCTGCGGCTGTTTGGTCAATATTGTTTATATCGATAATCTCACCGCTGTTCTTTTTTATGGAATATCCGTTAAGACAAAGGTTTGTTACTCCCTTTTGAATAAAAAATCTGCCGTTGTCGGGCAATACGATATCGCTTGTCAGATAAAGGTTTTTGCCGCGTATGATCCATTGCGGATTTTGCTCGTCAATAGGATATATTAACGGTTCAAACTCAATATCTCCGTGAGTGCAGCCGTCATGCGCCAGATCGCCGCAGGCTTTATGCGTATGCTTTTCTTCGGCAGCCGCAGTAAGCCTCTTCGGCATATCAAATGCAAAATAAACGGTCAGTGTGACCGCAGCCGCCGCAGTAATCGCCGCGATTCTTCTAAAAATCGTTCCCATCGTAATCTTCTCCTTTAAAAATCGAATGCCAAACGCCCGTAACAATAAGTTTGTCATATAAATGCTACTCCATAAGGGTAAAAAAATCAACACGCTTTGCGCGAAACGCGTTATTTTCTGCGTGAAAGCGAATTTTGGCAATCAAACGGTTCGGAAGACGGCTCGGCGGGTTAAAATGATTTAATGCTAAAAAACAATAATGCTCGACAACACAAACAAATACGTTATGCTTTCAAATAATACAATAACCACCGCCTTCGGCGGTACTTCGGCTTCGCCAAAGTATTTGAATTGTGGA
>CANDLP010000148.1 GCA_947385505.1 uncultured Clostridia bacterium | reverse complement strand
GCTTTCTGCGTCAAAAATGCTCGGAATACTTTAGTATTCCTGCGCTTTTTTCCTTGAAATAGTCACGCGTTTAGCGAAATTGTACAAAATTGCTTTGTTTTCAGATACGCCCTGTTTATTTTAAATTTTATTTTCTTTTATTTGGATTTTACACGGGAGTAATTATAAGCTGTATTTATTTTAGCATTTTTTCCAAAAAAAAGCAATATATACTTTAATTTTATGGGGAGATGATATTATTATAGCGGCAAAATCGGCTTATAATCGATTATTGGCATGCAATCAAAAACATATCTTAATTGTTCTTGCGATATGAATATTTTTTGTTCATATTACAAAAGCGCCAAAACCGTATGAAAAGAATTGAAAAAGATATTTGCTGTATCGCCGCTTGCATTTTACCTCAAAATATGGTAAAATGCTTATATAAATATATCGTCGAAAAGCGGTATAAAAGAAACAAAACAACAGGAGGCATTATGTCAAGAGATTATAACACCTACGAAAGCCCTCTTTGCACCAGATACGCAAGCAAAGAAATGCAGTACGTTTTTTCACAGCAGAAAAAATTCGGCACCTTCCGCCGCCTTTGGGTGGCTCTGGCGAGAGCGGAAATGAAGCTGGGTCTGGATATTACGCAGGAACAGGTGGATCAGCTGGAAGCCAATGTTGACAATATAGATTTTGAGATTGCCGAAGCGAGGGAAAAGGAAGTGCGTCATGACGTAATGTCCCACGTATACGCCTACGGAAGGGCTTGTCCCGACGCGGCGGGAATTATACATCTGGGCGCAACCTCTTGTTATGTGGGCGATAATACGGATATTATCATTATGAGAGACGCTATGAGAATAGTGCACAGAAAGCTTGTAAACGTGCTTTCAAATCTGGCGGGATTCGCGGAAAAATATAAAAATATGCCCTGCCTTGCCTATACTCATTTACAGCCCGCTCAGCTTACCACCGTAGGCAAGCGCGCCGCTCTTTGGATAAACGAGCTGCTTATGGATCTTGAGGAGCTTGAGCATCGTATGAACAGCCTTAAGCTGTTGGGTCAGAAGGGTACTACGGGCACGCAGGCAAGCTTTGTTGAGCTTTTCGGGGGTGACGGGGAAAAGATAGACAGGCTTGAAAAAATGATAGCCGAAGAAATGGGCTTTGAAAAGTGCGTTCCGGTGAGCGGTCAGACTTATTCAAGAAAAATTGACACAATGACTGTAAACGTTCTTGCCGGTATTGCCGCAAGCTGTTCAAAATTCAGCAACGACCTTCGCATTTTGGCAAGCTTTAAGGAAATGGAGGAACCTTTTGAGGAACATCAGATAGGCTCTTCGGCAATGCCTTACAAGAGGAATCCCATGAGGGCGGAGCGCATAACCTCTTTGGCGCGTTATGTAATGGTAGACGCGCTGAATCCTGCTTTCACAAGCGCCACACAATGGTTTGAAAGAACTCTTGACGACAGCGCAAATAAAAGGATAGCCGTAGCGGAATCGTTTTTAGCTGTGGACGCTATTCTTAACATAATGATAAACGTTACCGACGGTCTTGTGGTTTATGAAAAATCGATAAGGGCAAGAGTTATGAGGGAGCTTCCCTTTATGGCTACCGAAAACATTATGATGCGCCTTGTGGAAAAAGGCGGAAACAGGCAGGAGATACACGAAGCGCTTCGGGGGCACAGCCTTGCCGCCGCCAAAGCGGTAAAGGAGGAGGGTAAGGAAAACGATTTGGTTGACCGAATTGCCGCCGATCCGTTTTTTAATATGACAAAAGAGGAGATAGAATCGGTTCTTAAACCCGAAAACTATACCGGACGAAGCGCGGAGCAGGTTGACAACTTCCTTAAGGAATGTATTTATCCCGTTCTTGAAGCTAATAAGAATGTTCTCGGCGAAAAATCGGAGCTTTCGGTCTGAAAACGCGCCTGTTATTTTAATAAAACGTAATAAAACAGGTAAAATATTATGAAAAATATACGAAACTTCTTGACTTATGGGAAATAATCTACTATAATATATAAGGTTATCCTTAAATTTAATACAAGGTTAATGTGTTTTTGCTTATATACTTCATTCTATTGCAAATCATACACGATTTGCAATGCCGCCGCTATGAGGCGGCTGCGAAATCGAAGATTTCGCGAATGAGTATGAACGGCAGTTCTGCGGTTGCGCCGCACTTCGAAAGCTTAGCTTTCGAAGTGTTTCAAAACATAAAATGTTTTGAAACAGAACTTAGTATAAAATGACAGAAACCGAAAAAACAGGACAGGAACGGAGTGAAATCTAATTGAAAAGAATTAAAAAGCCCGTTTTCTTCGTAGTGGCAGGACTTATTATAGTGTTTGCGCTGTTGGCTTCTATCGGCGTTCACACGTTTTACGGAGATATCACCACTACCTGGATACGCGGGTTGTCGGATATTCGCTGGGGTATCGACATAAGGGGCGGCGTCGACGTTACCTTCACACCTCCGGAGGGATACGAGGCGGACGAGTATCAGATGGACGCCGCAAGATCGGTAATCGAAACCCGTATGCTCAACAGCAATATTACAGACTACGATCTGTATGTAGACTATTCCACCCACCAGATAATAGTTCGTTTCCCGTGGCAGTCGGACGACACCGATTTCGACCCTGAAGCGGCGGTAAAGGAATTGGGTGAAACGGCTATGCTTTCCTTCCGCGAAGGCGGAAGCACCTCGATCGGAGAGGATCAGACCTATGAGGATCTCCCTCTGGTTTTGAACGGCGCGGACGTGGAAAGCGCAAGAGCTTATTATAATACTCAGGATAAGGAATATCAGATCGCCCTGACGCTTAAGGATTCGGGCGTATCCGCTTTTTCGGAGGCTACCGAAAGACTCAGCGCCACAAACGGCATTATATCCATCTGGATGGATGACGATATGATTTCCGAACCGAGAGTTTCCGCTCACATCACCGACGGCTCCGCAACCATAAGCGGCAGCTTTACTGCGGAAAGCGCAAAGGCTTTGGCGGATAAAATAAACGGCGGCGCATTGCCCTTTAACTTGGTTACCGCCAACTTCAGCACCATAAGCCCCACCCTCGGCGAGGGCGCGAGAGACGCTATGGCTATCGCGGGACTGATCGGTTTTGTGTTTATTGTGGTATTTATGATTGTTAAATACCGTCTTCCCGGTTTTGTAGCTTCCATCGCCCTTTTGGGACAAGCGGCGGGCACATTCGCGGCGGTAACGGGATTCTTTGGCTTTAACGAAAGCTTTACGCTTACCATTCCCGGTATAGCGGGTATAATTCTCGCATTGGGTATGGGCGTTGACGCCAACGTTATCACGGCTGAGCGTATTAAGGAAGAGATATACGCGGGCAAGTCGGTAAACGGAGCGATCCGCGTGGGATATAAGCGCGCTTTTTCCGCTATTTTCGACGGCAATATCACAATGGTTATTGTGGCTCTTATATTGATGGGCGCTTTCGGTACCAGCGACAGCATTTGTTCCATCATTCTTTCGCCTATTTTTATCTGGTTCGGCGCTTCTACCGAAGGTACAATTTATTCCTTTGGCTATACCTTGGCTGTGGGCGTTATACTGAACTTCCTTTTCGGTATCCTGCTTTCAAGGCTTATGACGGCGTCTCTGGCGGATTTCAAGGCGTTCAGGAAGCCTGCTCTTTACG
Source organism: uncultured Clostridia bacterium (assembly GCA_947385505.1). Classification (GTDB taxonomy): domain Bacteria; phylum Bacillota; class Clostridia; order Oscillospirales; family Ruminococcaceae; genus Ruminiclostridium_E. The sequence continues at coordinate 2,575 of CANDLP010000148.1, read as the reverse complement.
GAGGTGCTAACAATGAGTAAGAAAAAAGTTTGGGACATCTACGGAAAGAAAAGGATATTCTTTGTTATTCCAATAGTTATCGCTTTAGCGGCGCTTGTTGTCGCTTTATCCGCGGGTATTGAGGTGGATATTGAATTTAAGGGCGGTACGCTGATCACATACAGCTACACGGGTGATCTTGATACGGCGGCGCTTAAGTCCGCGGCGGAGGAATACGGTTATGGTACGGTTAATGTTACTACCGGTTCTTCGCTTAATTCTTCAACAAACAATGTGACGCTTTCTTATGCCTCCAACGACGGATTGACGGCGGATGTGCTTAACGATATGTCCGCCGGACTTATGGAAAAATTCAGCGAAAATCAGCTTGAAAGACTTAACAGCCAGGATGTAAGCCCCACGTCGGGTTGGAAATTTTTTGTTAAATGTCTGGTAGCCGTTATATTTTCCTTTATATTGCTGGTAGTTTATATCGCTTTCAGATTTAAGAAAATAGGCGGTCTCTCGGCGGGCGTTTTTGCGCTGGTGGCACTTATTCATGATATAGTGATAGTGTTTGCTTCCTTTATCTTTTTCAGGCTTCCGTTGGACGCAAACTTTATGGCGGTAGTTCTTACGATTTTAGGCTACTCTATAAACAATACTATTGTAACCTATGACAGAATACGCGAAAACAGGACTCTTTACGGAAAGAAAATGGGGCTTGTTGAATTGATGAACACCAGCGTGTCTCAGACAATGACGCGTTCCATAAACACTACTATCACCACTGCGTTTGCGGCTTTGGCAATTTGTGTTGTTGCGAAAATTTGCGGAGTTGAGTCGATTATCAGCTTTGCGTTTCCGCTGTTGATAGGTCTTGTGGCAGGATTTTATTCTTCCGTGTTTATGTCGGGGCCTATGTGGGTTACTTGGCAGCTTCATAAGGAGAAGAAAGCTCTTTCGGAAAAGAAATAATGTTTTTCAGAACCCGACTTGGTCGGGCTCTGATTGTTTATGGGGAAATAATATAAAAAAGAAAGGAAAACCGTAATGAACATAGGAGTTTCAACTGCATGCTTGTATCCTGTTGAAACAGAAAAGGCTTTGCTCGGTTTGTGTGAGGCGGGTATAGATACTCTTGAAATTTTCTTTAACGCCGACTGTGAAATGAACGGCTCTGTTTACAAAGAAATAAAATCAATTATAAAAAAATACTGTCCTACTATACTCTCCGTTCATCCATACACCTGCGCGCTGGAAACCATGTCGCTTTTTGGGAATTATCAAAGGCGTGTAGACGATATTATGGAAGTTTATAAAAGATACTTTGAAGTAATGAATGAGCTTGGCGCGAAAATTTTTATTCTTCACGGCGCTCTTAAAAGCGCGGAGTGTTCTGAGGAATTGTATTTTGAGCGGTATTTTGCTTTAAGGGAAAAAGGAAAGGCGTTCGGCGTAACTGTGGCTCAGGAAAATGTAAGCTACTGTAAAAGCGGCAGTTTGGATTTTCTTATAAACATGAAAAAAAGTCTGGGAGAAGAATGTGATTTTGTGCTTGATGTTAAACAGGCTCTTAGAAGCGGTATAGACTGTTTTAAAATATTAAACGTTATTGGAGACAGAGTCGCTCACTGCCACTTAAGCGACAATACCTCTGAAAATGATTGCGTTGCGGTAGGAAAAGGACGCTTTAATTTTGCGGGATTTGCCGAAACACTGAAAAAAACAGGATATAAGGGCGGAATAATTTTAGAACTGTATAAGGACGGATTTGAAAAAATGAGCGAGCTAAAAGAAAGCGTAACTTTTATGAAAGGTTTTTTCTGAAAAGTATTGCAAATTCTGCAAAAAAATGTTATTATATACAAAAAGTATATTTAAATTTTGTGAAAGGATCAGCGTAAATTATGAAATGTCCAAGTTGCGGATATAATGACAGCAAGGTGATTGATTCCCGTCCTACCGAAAACAGAATACGCCGCCGCAGAGAATGTCTTAAGTGTAAGGAGAGGTTCACCACATATGAGGAAATAGAGAATACTCCGCTTATGGTGACTAAGAAAAACGGTTCTGTGGAAGAGTTTAAGCGCGATAAGCTTTTGAAGAGCATTGTCAGGGCTGCCGCCAACCGCTCTACCATAGACACGAGAACTGCTAATGAAATGGTAGACAGTATAGTAAGCGAATTGAGAAACAACTTTAAAGATGAAGTCACCAGCACTCAGATTGGTGAAATGGCGCTTCGTAAGCTTAAGGATAAGGACGCGGTGGCTTATATAAGATTTGCTTCGGTGTATCAGAAATTTAATGACGCTGAGAGCTTTATAAAAGTAATAACCGAATTATCCGAGGACAAGAACAGAGAACAGAATATTGAAAAATAGGTCGTTTAACAGCTCGGCTTGAATGCAGTATTGAATAAAAAAACTGTCATTGTGTTTTTTAAAGTATTATAAATCGTGCATAAACGACAATGTAATGTGCAAAATAAACAACAACGGGCCAAAAACGCAAAAAAAACCGACAAAAGCGCCAAAAATCAAGAAAAAGATAAAAAAGTGTTGACAAAAGTAAAAGTAAGTGATATAATAAT
>CANDLP010000147.1 GCA_947385505.1 uncultured Clostridia bacterium | reverse complement strand
TCTTGACGTACACTTCCGTTAAGGCTAAGCCTTCCGAGGACTTCCACTGCCTTTTGTACATTCGGGTTTACCGTATTCTCTCTTAACATATTAAAATCCTCCTTACTCTTAGCGTTAAAGAACGCCGCCCATGCTACTCTCGAATCTCCTTTTATCTGTTCGGCCGTTGCATTACGAATCTTCGGCAGTTCCACAAAGTGCATTGAAAATGAATCGGTTAATTTGATTTTATGTTCCGGATCATATACAACAAACGTGGTGAAGAAGTCGTCGCATTGGGGGAAGCTTACATAATCCAATATGTTCAATGTACGGATCGCCTTTATATCGGAATACTCCTCGCCTCTCCGCATGCTTGAATTCAGCAGGGAAGAGGCGTAATATACGCTTCTTTTTTCAAAGTCCTTATTGTCATTTATCTGGACTTCAACGTCTATCTCGGATTTTTTTGTGCTTATACGCAGATCCAATCTGGAAAACTTCATTGTTATTTCTTCCGGCGTTATTTCGGTGTTTTCCAAAATCAGGTCTTCTTCGTCTTCGTCCATATCGAAATATGTTTTAAGCAGATCCCTTAACATATCTCTGTTGTTCTTTTCTCCGAACATCCGCTTGAATACAATGTCAAGCTTAGGTGATAAATATTCCATGCTGCTACTCCTTTAATTATAGTATATACCTTTTTTGCTTCGTTGTCAACACAAATTTTTCCTTTTAAAGCACTATTTCCTTATCAATCTCATCCTTTTCTATAACCACCGTTTTTTCCTGCTTCAGGCAAATAATTTCCTGTTTAAGCTCCCGGTTTTCTTTTTTCAAATTTTCAATTTCCTCTTTTAATTCGCTGTCCCTATGCGCCAAAGCTTCCCAATCCTCAAAAACCTCCGAAATGTACTCAATCATTTTTTTAATATCCTTTTGCCGTTTTGAAAGCTTTTTCATTTGATCGCCTTTTTCTTTTTTATAGGAATTAACGGCTTCAAGGATCATCAGGTGCTGATATGTAAGGCTGCCGCTGTCTTTTACATTTCCGATCCGCTCAGCCAAAGAGCAATCGTTATCCGTAACTCCTATTTGACTTTGTAAGGAACGTTCAAAGTTATTGTTTCCGATTTTCTCCGATAACTTATTTATCGCTTCGTTATTTTCTCTGAGCTGTGATTTTTTTGAAGCTTTAGAAGTAATAATACCCGTTATAATTGCGGACGCTATGCTTATAATGAGAGACTGCCACCATTCCATTTTATTATTCTCCTGATATCCGCAGTATACGGCAAATACCGTTCCCCATAGGGCGGAATATATCACCGGCAAAAAAATTTGTTTAAAAACTTTATTATTAGACACGGTTTTCTCCTTATATTATAGCAAAATTCGGAACTGCTGTCAATTAAAACAAAAAGACCGCTTATCGGTCTTTACTTGAATAGCTTTTTAGCCTCATTTATCTTCATCTTTTCGTTTTCAATACAGTAAACAAGCCTTGATATTTCATACATCAGCGCAAACCTGAAATCAATAACCTTAAAAGGTTCAGACGCTGTATTGTGATAAAAAATCTTTTCTCCATTGTTATACCAATACTCGCCGTCGGTAGTTATATGCGGATATGCAAGCTGTGTATTGTATACCTGTGCCTTAAGGCTCCCTGCGCCGAAATATTTTCCCACCGCCGTCGAATGATAACCGTTTTCAATAACGCATATGTCCATGTTTTTATAGAATACGGCTGAATGATTGTGTTCGTCATATTTAAACGTTTCGGATTTTATTTTGCTTAAAACAGGCGGCAGTCTGTTTATCTTCCACGGAGCAGTAACAACCACCGTATCTGAAATATCAACGGTTACAAGCTTTTCCTCATCATAGCCTTCTATAAGATTTACTTTTTCACCTCCGGTGGCATAAAAAAAGCGGGGCAATATTCTGCCCAACCGCGTTGAATCCACATCCTTCATGTAAAACACCGCCGCCTGAATTGAGCTTGAAACATCCAAAGCGATTGTTTTCATGGCGTATTTAAGAAAAAGAAGAGATTCTTCCGTATTATCCGTAAGCCATTTATAAATGGTTTCTTTGGCAAAGGCAAAATCCGAAGCACTGCAAATCCATACTTTATTTAGCATTTCTTCTTTGATTATTTTGCGTTTTTTAATAAGCATATATTTTTTCCTTTTTCAAATTATAATAAAATTACTGTTCCAATATACCATCTTCCAACTGCTCCGAATCATCTTTGGATATAACAAGTTCATTTTCTAACAACGGGTCATGATTACATATGCTTCTGCCTTTATCAATTTGTGATAAAAGCATGGAAATTTCCTTTTTTAATCTGGCAATCTCCTCATTTTCTAATGTAACAATTTTTTCTTTTAACTTTTCATTTTCCTCAATCAATTCAACATTTGCTTTAGCTTCATCCCTATACAACTCAACAAGATGCTTTATGTTGCTAACAGATTCGTCAATTATTTTTCCGTCAGCTGCAAGAACTGCTTTTTTAATGTTCGCTTCATTTTCGTCACTTTTCATCTTATCATATAGGTGAGTTATTTTTGAATTAGCAGATTTCATTTCATCGTTAAGAAAATTTTTGATTACAGCATTTTGTTCAGTAAATGCTTCTTTCAAATCTTCATGCTGTTTGGAGAGGCAGACACGGTTTTTATCAACGCCGATCATATCTTCATACCGCTTCATTTTGTCAAGTGTTTTGCGCCATCCCACGATCTCTACAATAATAATTCCGAAAAGAGTCGCAAACGCTGTTATTAAAGCCACAATTATTGCGGATGAATCAATTTCAATTATATTCTTGTTCTCCCTATTATGAAAAATATAATATCCTACTGAGATAATAGTTGGTATGATAAACAAAAAATATAAATTACAATTTTTTTCTTTTTTTCTCCTTGAATTATAACAAATTATGCAAATCTTGTCAATATTTTTGCGTAAATGTACATAATGCTATTCAACATACTTTTCAAGCAAATATAAAATATTTTCTCTTACCCCAGGCGAATAAAAACGCTCGCTGTATATATGCAAATCTTCCAACTCATGTATAGCCTTTTGAAAATCACCGCTGCGAAGTGCATATTCGAACGGAAGCAGATTCCTTAAATAATCAAAATGATGAAATCCCATATCACGAGGAAATTGAACCTTGCTGTTAAGGTACAGCATTTTGAATGTTCTTAAAAATTCCATAGCTTCTTTTACATTTTTAAAATCGGGTTGGGTTCGGATCAGTAAAAACATATTATGTATTTTTTTCTTTAGTTTTTTATCCCGGCGATTTTTTCCGTACATCTTTTTTTACCTTTCATTAAGTTATAATTAAGCTATTTTAGCTTGTCACCCTTTTTTCGGAAACGCCTATTGCAATCACCCTTAAAATAACCTCAATCAAATGCCCTTGGCATTTGGATGTAAGGTAGCGGGAGGTGACGAAGGAACACCCCGCTATTCTTGCCATCACTTTGGAAAGTGATGGAATCGGCGGAAAATCGAAAGAAAAAACGGAATTATACCACCATCTCTTCCCCCGCCTCCTGTCCCGTTTCCTCCACCACCACCCGCCTGTTTATTTCAGAGTCCGCCGTTTCCCCATTGTAATATTCACTGACCGCAGATTTCAAAGAAATATTTTCACGCCCCGCAATACCCGTGATATGTGTCAGATCCTCATTCCAATCCTTTGCAAAAGAAGATCGGCGGGTTACCTTATACCTGCCGATCAGCTTTTCTTTTATAATACCCGCCATTTCATTTCCCCGCTCGTCATTATCGGTACAAATTACGATCTCACTGTATTTATCGGGATAATCCTTTAAATGCTGTTCAATGGGCAGCATTGAGCAGCCGCCCATTGCAAGCCGGGTATCCTTTTTCCAATCGCGTCCGGTGATTTCGTTAAGTGTGGCATGACTCATAGCGTCTATCGGCGCTTCAAAAATATAAAGCTTTGCGCCTATTTCCAAGCTGCCTTGTATTTTCCAACCAAATGCCTTGTCGGAGCCTGCGGCTTCACCTCTGAATTGGATATCGGAGTTAGTGGAACGCTTGCTGCAATAGCGGGAATTCCCGTCTTTGTCGCAGCCCACAAAACAACAGTTTCCGTATTTATCGTCTTGATACAGCGTTCTCTCCTCCAAAGCGGAAGCAACGATCTTTTTTGAAATACATCGAGTCTGTGTAAGATAAGCGAAAACCCGCTTATGATTTGCCGCTCTTTCGGGAAGCTTAAACTCGGGCTTTTCCTTTTGCGCGTTCGTATGTACGCTGCTGTGATACTGCTTGTTTACTTCATAGTCGGATCTTCCCAGAACGTTGGAAAAAATGTATTCCATTGCCTGTTTATAGCTACAGCCCTTTGCAAACATCACCAGATCTATGGCATAGCCCTGTGCTCCTGTGCTGTGCTGATACCAGCCCTTTCCGTTGCGCCAGACGAACAGTCCCGAATGCTCTTTTATATGCAGCGAGTTTTTATCAGATCGTTTTTCGTCGAATTCATAACCCAAAGCTCTCGCCACTTCCACACAATCGGCATTGGTGATGTCCTTCCATTGCTCGGCGGTATATTTATACCCTCTGCCCATCGCTGTGTTCCTGCTCCTTTCGCTTTAAATAATCGGGGTAGTACATTTCCAATATTTCAATAATGGTGCGTTCGATCTGCTGCTTGCTTTCTCCGTTGGTAAAATACTTTTTCAATTTGCCCGGTTTTAAAGTAACGGTTTCGCTCTGCTTAGGACGTTTGGCAAGGATTTCCTTTATATTATCCTCTGTCAGCCTTCCGTGTTTTTCAAAATACTCTCTTAGCTTGTATGCTTTTACCGCTTCGATAGCCGCTCCGTTTTTCACTGCTGCTGCGATTTCCTTTTGAGCAGATTCATTATTTATAAAGGTTAATTGATATGCGGCACTGAATGCTATATAGCCGTTGTCAAGCTGTTCAAGTAGATCCGCACATAAGTCGGCTACACGAATATATTTTGAAATCGTTGCGTGATTTAATCCGTATTCTTGTTCGAGTTTCTCTCTCTTTTTTTCAAGTGGCTTAATTTTAGCCACCATTGAGTTTTCCGCACCGTTATCGGCAAAATCGGCATTATTTTTTTGCATAATGTTTTGCGATTCTATGGCGTCAATTATATCATTTTTTATACCGCGATTTTTCATTACAGTGTAATGCTGCTTTAAACAAAATGCCTTTTGCGAATGCTTCATATCGGTAAAGCTCTGCTGACGAAAATTGGTTTCTCCCATTATAAGATTGGCTTCATCATCCGTCAGATTTTCTTTTATGTACACCGGAACGGTTTTTAACCCGGCAAGCTCGGCAGCGCGTTTACGGTTATGTCCGCTTAAAATTATGTAGCTGTCCTCTTTTTTCCATACTATAAGCGGGGTAAGCACACCAAAGTTCTTAATGCTTTCCACCATATCCTCAAGCCGCTTGCCTTCATAAGCGGGAAACTTATTGAGAGGGAAGTCGGTCAATTTTGATATTTCCATTTCGCGGTCATAGCCGATTTCATCATTATCTTTTTCCAAGGAAGGCTCGGCAATCCCTTCCGGCGTTTCCGAAACCTCCCTGTAGGTATTTTCTTCCGGCTGAGCTTCTACCGGTTCATTAAATATTTCTTCTTCGTTTTTCTCCTGAACGGTTTTGTTTTCTTCTTGTGAGTCCTCAATCATTTCACGACTGAATTCCAAGCCTTGCTTATGTGCGTTTAATACGATCGGATTCAGTATTTCGGGCGGATAAAGATAAACGTTTGGGTTATCGGGATTGCGTATTTTTCTTGTCTGAAAATATTCTCTTGTTTCTTCCTCGGACAGCAGCGGTTCATATCCGATCCTGTCTCCGTTTTCATCGAATATTTCTATTTTTCTCTCAGCAGGCATTGTTTTACACCCCCTGTCCATTACAGCGACAGCTCATCGGCGTCGGCTTCTTCGGCTTCATCAATATATACGTCTTCAAAATCGGAAACGGTATTGACGTCATGCGTCACCCTGTCTCTGACCTCCGCTTGCTTGGCGTTATTGAACCGGTCAAGCGTTCCCGCAAGATAACCTGTAACACGGCGGATACGCTGAAACGGCGTTGTGTCATAATGATATTCGATATCCACGTTTTCATCATCAACTATAGCAATATTCATAGCGGTTATAGGCTTTTCCGGGTAAAGCGTCGTTGCTCTGTCGACATATGCCTTCATTTCTTTTTC
>CANDLP010000146.1 GCA_947385505.1 uncultured Clostridia bacterium | reverse complement strand
CGAATACCGTTTTTTGATAAAGCCATATGTAAGGGTATTCCACATAGGCAAATCCGCCCATCATACCTCTTGCCCATTCGATAATCATCTGCATGGGCTTGTTGAAGCCCGCAACGCTTACCGAAGCGGCGATATCATGGTCATAATTGAATATTGCCGTTACAGCGTAGCCGCCCCAGCTGTGTCCGTACAAATAAACGGGAAGTCCGCCGAAACGCTCTTCGCTTTCAATAAAGGTAAGCGCCGCGTCTAAATCCTTAACAGACTGCACCAACCCGATACAGTTATCTCCTTCGCTGTTGTAGCATCCGGTATTGTCATAGCCGAAAACCCGATACCCTTCGTCTACGAAACTTAACGTCTGCGCCAGATAATTTTCCGCACCTCCGCCGAGACCGTGACAGATAACCACCAATCCCTTGGTGTTTTCCGAACCGTAAAGATATCCCTGAAGCTTGTTTTCTCCTGACATAAAGGATATCTCTTCCCGTTCGTATTTATCCTCTACGTCGGCGTACCGCAGATAACAACTCAGAGGGTCAAGGGTCGTCCTTCCGAAAACATCGTCAAAGTTAACCTTGACTATTATAAAAGAGAGCACCGAGAATATCAGTATAAAAACAAGCAGAGTGATTAGCAGGGGCTTTAACGGGTTCTTTTTTTTACGAAATATTTTTTTGTTCATTTTATGTTTGTTTTCTCCCTCAATTTATTTACGGCGTTTTTTGGTATTTTGAACACTTTTCCGATCATCTCTGAAAAATTTAAAGTGTATCACAAACTGAAACGCCGCGACTGCCGATATAAGCGCCAATGCGATAACTGTTCCCGCGTTCCACATGCCCTTAATGGAAAAATATATAATTAAGTACACGGCTGCCAGACACAGCGCTATGCCGGTAACAAATGGCGATTGTCCTTTTTTCATAGGCTTTGGAGCTTACCCGCTCTTAAGGTGTTTTCCATAAGCATAGCTATGGTCATTGGGCCTACTCCTCCCGGAACGGGTGTTATAAAGCTGCACTTCTCCTTTACGTTATCAAAATCCACGTCTCCGCAAAGCTTGCCTTCCGAGTTTCTGTTCATTCCCACATCAATGACCACCGCGCCTTCCTTTACCATATCGGAAGTAACAAAGCCGGCTTTTCCCACTGCCGAAACCAGAATATCGGCGCGTGAGCATACCTCTTTAAGATTCTTTGTCCTGCTGTGGCATATGGTAACGGTGGCGTTTTCGTGGAGGAGGAGCATTGCCATAGGCTTGCCCACTATATTGGAGCGGCCTATAACAACGCATTCTTTTCCGCTTATTTCGGTTCCGGTGGATTTTATAAGTTCCATTACCCCCGCGGGAGTACAGGGGAGAAAGCTGTAATTGCCGATCATTATTTTGCCCACATTTACGGCGTTGAACGCGTCAACATCTTTTTCGGGGCTGATATGTTCGATTATTTTCTTTTCGTCTATCTGCTTAGGCAGCGGGAGCTGTACCAAAATACCGTTTACCTTATTATCATTGTTTAATTTGTCCACAAGCTCAAGAAGCTGTTCTTCGGTGGTCTCTTCGGGCAGAGCGTATTCGTAGGAGGCAATGCCGCAGAATTCACAGGCTTTTTTCTTGTTGTTGACATATACTCTGCTGGCTTGGTCATTGCCTACGATTACCACCGCTAAGCCTATTTCAAGCTTTTTTTCTTCAATCTCTTTTTTTATTCGTTCCTTTACCGCCGCCGAAACGGCTTTTCCGTCTATCAATGTCATTTTAAAATCCGCCTTTCCTTCGGTTATTTTTGGGGGGTGTATTGTATTGGTTTTGTCAGACAATTTACTGTTCATCATCGGATTTAGGTTCGTCGTCAAGACCTATTGTACTGCCTGCCGCGTAGGAACCGCTTGAGGAAAAGTTTTTTTCCGCTTTTTTCAAGGCTTTTTTCGCGGCTTCTTTCTCCTTGTTAAGCAAAATATCTTTTTCATATCCCATTAAGTGCGAGCGGCTTTCCTCGGTGTTTACGTAGAGCGGCTTTCTCGATTTTTTGGCGGCGATCTTAAAGTAAATTATCATTATAAGCGCAAGTATCGAGGAGGTTATGGCAATGACCTGCGACACCTTAAGGCTGCCCGCGTACAGGCTGTCGGTGCGCAATGCTTCAATCCACGCTCTTCCTGCGCCGTACCACATTACGTAAAACAAAAAGCTTTCACCGTCAAAACTCTTGAATTTGTTTAAAAGAAAATGGATCAGTAAAAATCCCGCTATACACCAAAGGCTTTCGTAAAGAAAACAAGGGTGAACAAGTATAAGCTCATCCGTGACGCTCTGTCCGTTTGCTTCAATAACAACGGGATCTAAGGCTATTTTTGTACCCGTCATTCCCCACGGAAGATTTCCCGCCGTAGGGGCGCCGTAGCATTCCTGATTTATAAAGTTTCCCCATCTTCCTATTGCCTGTCCTATCAAGAAGGCGGGACCTGCCAGATCCAGAAGAGGAATAAAGGGTATTTTCTTGATTTTGCAGTAAATCAGTCCCGTAAGCACACCGAAGATAACCCCTCCGTAGATCGCCAGACCTCCGTCGTGTATTTTGGTGAACATTGTTACAAAGTTGTATTTCGTATCGGAGTCGGGGTGCATAAGGTTGTAGAAAACGCAGTAATATGCCCTTGCCCCTATAAAACCGACGATAATGGAAATAAAAGCGGCGTCAAAAACGTTGTCGGAGATAAGCCCAACTTTTTTCGACCTTTTTATGGCATAGGCAAAGGCTAAAACGGTGCCTAAAGCTATCAATATACCGTACCAGTAAATGTCGATTCCGAAAATTGTAAAGGCGACTCTGTTTATTTCTATGTCGCCCGAAAATAAATTCGGGAACTCCACCGATTCCTTTAAAAGCTGCATAAGTTGTCCTTCAGCCGCCGAAACTCTATTGCTTCGGCATAATGCTGTCCTTTCTTTTTATTATTTATTGGATTGCCATAGGTTCTACCACGGAGATAGAGCAGTTATCCAGATCAATTGCTTTCAAAGCTTCAACTATATCCTCATAGGTGATCTCCGATACTGCTTCGATACTGTCAAAGGCGGTGATTCCCATTATTTCCGCGTTCAGCATTGCGTTGGCAACCGTCCCCACATCGCTGTAACAGCTTAAAAGCTCTCCATAGGTGCGTTTTTTTATGTTTTCAAACTCGGTTTTGTCGGGAAGCTCGGTTCTGAGCCTTATAAGCTCGGCGTTTATTTTTCCTAAAAGCAATTCGGGATCCTTTGAATCCCCCGATATATAGCACATAAAAAATTCCCGTAGGCCGCAGGCACCAACGCCGAAGCTGTCATCCAACAGCTCCTGTTCATACATTTCCGTGTAAAAAGAGGAGGTTTTTCCGAGACAAACTTCAAGCATAATGCTGTATACTATATAAGCCCTCTGTGCTTCAGACGGCGTCATCTCATGAAATTTATACACAATTTCAAACATGGGCTTGGAACAAGGAAGCTTTGCTTTTATGGTTTTTTCCTTTACCTCATAAGGCTCATAAGGCATAAGCCTTTCCGTTCTGCCCTCGGAAGAGGGTTTAAGCAGTCTGTCGCATATTTCAAGCGCCTTGTCCGCGTCAAATCCGCCGGCTATGGAAATATAGGCGTTGTTAAGGTTATAAAAGGCATTGTAACAACGGTAAAGGGTTTCCTTATCGATTTTGGCAATGCTGTCTTTTGTTCCTGCTATCGGTATTCTTACGGGGTGATTATGATACGCGGAAAGATAGCTGTTCATAAACAGGTGCCAGCCGGGATCGTCGTCGTACATCATAATTTCCTGCTCTATAATGCCTTTTTCTTTTTCAACGTTTTCGTCGGTAAAATAAGGCTCTTGAACATAGTTCAAAAGTATTTCCAGATTTTCCTCGAATTTTTGGGAGCAATAAAACAGATAAGCGGTTTTATCAAAGGCTGTGAAGGCGTTGGCGTTGGCTCCTGTTTTACCGAACAGGTCAAAAGCGCTTCCTTCCTTGTTTTCAAAAAGCTTGTGTTCAAGGAAATGGGCGGTTCCTTCGGGTACGGAAGTAAAACCGCTGTCATTTTCATTTTTAAAGGCGGTGTCAATAGAACCGAAATTCACTCCGAACATGGCGTACACGGTGCTGAACCCTTCCATGGGATAAAGACAGATGGTACAGCCGCCGGGGTGCTTTATCCTGAAATACTGTTCGCCTATTTTTGCGCTTTTTATGATCTCCTTTTTATAATTCAATCAAGCGCCTCCTTTTTCTCTTCTTTTGTTTCTTCGCTTTGGGGCGGGATAAGGGCGTAAACGGTATCAAGCTTTAGCGAATTTGCGGCTTCGATGATCTCTTCCCTCGTCACCCGGTCGCTTTCATTTATCGCGTCCTCAGGTGATTTTATCTCGTCGTTATAAATACATATCAAATACCATGCAGCTATACTTTTAAGAGAGTCGTTATAGGCTTTCAGTCCGTTTTTTCGGTACATTTTAGCCTGTTCCATATCCTCGTCGGTAAAATCGCCGCGTTTGACCGCCTCAAGCTGTGCGATAATTTCATTTTCCGCCTTTTCAAGGTTTTCCTTATCTACTCCGCTGTTTACCAGAAGCGCTCCCTTATATCTGTCCACCCCCGACCAGCAGTAGTAGCAAAGGGACAATCTCTCTCTGACGTTCATAAACAGCTTCGAGGTCGATGTGCCCCCGTAAACGGCGCTCATTACATACAAAGCGGGATAGTTTTCATATTCGGTTTTAAAACCCATAACAAACTTGCTCTGATTGACCCGCATTTCCTCAAAAACACGCTGAGGCTTTGGCTTAAGGGGACTTTTTTGGGTGGAGCATTTGAAAAAATCGTCTCTTTCAAGCTGTGCAAAAGCTTTTAAAACGGTTTTTTCGGCGGCGGAAAAGTCGCTGCACCCCGAACATACTATTTCTACCCGCGAATGCTTCAACAGTCTTTTGTAAGCGTTATAGGCGGTGAGGGAGGTCACTCTTTTAGCCTGCTCCACGCTGCCCAAAGCTCTTACGGCGGAAGGTTCGCCCTTAAACATTATCTGATCCGATCTGTGGTTTGCATAAGCCTGTTTATCGTTGATCTCCGATTCTATATCGTCGATGAGTATTCGGCGCTCCAGAGAAACGGTTTTTTCGGGGAAAACGCCGTTTTCCAGTAAAGGATCCAGCAGGCAGCTTAACAATATTTTTATCGCCTCTTCCTCTACTTTTTCGTTTTCCAAGGCGTATTTGTTGTCAATATATTCTATATTTATGCCGACGACTTGTGAATCCCCGAAAGGCAAAACGCCGCTGTTAAGTCTGGCGTTGTACAGGGAGGAAAGCTTATTGCTCAGCTTTGCGAAGGTGGGATACTCTTGGCACGCTTTATCGATAATGCGGGAGAGCAAGGCGTATTCCGACGCTGTTTCCTCCGAAAGGGGGACTAAAAAGCTTACAGATATCATATTGAATTTGAAACGGGTATCGGTGATACTGCTGAAAAATACTTCTTTTCCTATTTCATGGCGCTGGAATTTATTCGGCATTGGTTTTACCTTTCTTACTTTGTATAAGATAACAATTGAAATTAGTATAGCATATTTTGCTTTAAATTTCCATAGGTTTCACAAAAAAATCAAAAAAACAAAAAACTGACGTTAAGGTGTTTACAAATCGGACTAATTGTGTTATAATGTGTAAGATAGCATAAATAGGAGCAAGATATAGGGAAGCAACGCGCAGAATTGTAAATGAATGCGCTTGCTTTGCGGCGTTTTTTTGTATTTGCGTTTTGAGGTGTTTTAAAAGAATGTTTCATACGCATAAACGGAAGGACAGCTGTCTCTTCCCGATATAAAGCTTCATTAGAAAAAACTGATATCAGCAGTAAATAAAAGGTTTATGCAAAAAAGAAGGAGGATTTTTCCAAATGGCAAGACAAAAGCTTACGATGGACGGCAATAACGCCGCGGGTCACGTTTCTTATGCGTTTACCGAAGTTGCGGCTATTTACCCCATCACACCCTCTTCCGTAATGGCCGAGGTTACCGACGCCTGGGCTACGGCGGGAAGAAAGAATGTTTTCGGAACAGAAGTCAAGGTTGTTGAAATGCAGTCCGAGGCAGGCGCGGCAGGCGCCGTTCACGGCTCTTTGACAGCGGGCGCTCTTACTACTACTTATACCGCTTCACAGGGCTTGCTCCTGATGATACCCAATATGTACAAGATCGCCGGCGAGCTGCTCCCCAGTGTTATTCATGTATCCGCCCGCGCTTTGGCAACTCATGCGCTTTCCATCTTCGGCGACCACAGCGACGTTTACGCTTGCC
>CANDLP010000145.1 GCA_947385505.1 uncultured Clostridia bacterium | reverse complement strand
CACAGCTGAATCAGCTTACGAAGCCCGCAAACCTGAGACGTCAGCCGGACAGGGTTATTTTCGGCGGTCCCATGATGGGTAGCAGCGTTTACGATCCGGAAATGCCTATTATGAAAACCAACAACGCGGTACTGTTTTTTGAGGGCGTTTCGGCGGCGCATGAGCCGACGCCTTGTATCCGCTGCGGAAGGTGCGTAAGAGCCTGTTCAATGAACCTTATGCCCACCGAGCTGGAATCCGCCTATGACAGGAAAGACGCCGAAGCGCTTAGAAGGCTTAAGGTAAATCTTTGTATGAACTGCGGCGCCTGCTCCTATGTATGCCCCGCGAAAAGGAATCTTTCGGAAAAAAATCAACTGGCAAAAATTTTTCTGAGAAACGCGTAATTTTTGAAAGGATCAATTTACATATGACAAATTATCTTGTTGAGCCCGCGCCGCATATAAAAAGCAAAATAACCACTCAAAAGGTAATGCTGCACGTAATTATCGCTCTTTTGCCGTCTGTTATCGCTTCCGCTTACATATACGGACTCAGGGCGCTGCTTATGGTGGTGATCTGTTCCGCCTGCTGTGTGCTTGCGGAGCTGGTATTTGAAAAAATAACAAAAAGACCCAGAACCATCAGCGATCTGTCGGCAGTGGTAACCGGTATTTTGCTTGCCTTTAACCTTCCGCCCACTTTGCCGTTTTATATGGCTGTAATAGGAAGCATTGTGGCGATAGTTGCGGTAAAACAGCTTTTCGGCGGAATCGGACAGAATTTCGCAAACCCCGCCATAACTGCCAGAATAGTGCTAATGCTGTCCTTCTCTTCTTATATGACCACATGGGTTAAGCCTTTTTATTACACAATGTCAGCTGACGCGGTTTCCTCCGCTACTCCTCTTGTTTCGGAGGAACCTGTTGAGCTTTTCGATCTGTTTTTCGCAAAATCGGGCTGTATCGGCGAATGCTGTAACGCCGCTTTGATTTTAGGCGGTATTTACCTTATCTGTACAAGGATAATTACCCCCGTGGTGCCAATTGCTTATATAGGCACCGTAGCATTGCTTACATGGGTTTCCGGCGGCAGTCACGTTGATGTGATAAGTCAGATACTGTCGGGAGGTCTTGTATTGGGCGCTTTCTTTATGGCTACCGATTATGCCACCACTCCCATAAGAACCAACGGAAAACTGATATTTGCCGTAGGCTGCGGACTGCTTACCTTTGTTATACGAAACTACGGTTCGATGCCCGAAGGCGTTTCTTATTCCATTCTTATAATGAATATTATCACGCCGTATATAGATAAGCTTACGGTTTCTCATCCCTTCGGCGCTAAAAAGGAGGCGAAAAAGTCATGAGTAAATTTAAGCCCACCATAGTGCTCACTTGTATAACCACTTTGATTGCGCTTTTGCTTACCGTTACCCATACCTTTACCTATGTTGATACATCGGGCGTAATTACCGACAAGCTTATGAAATCCTGTATTGAGACAATGGGCGAAGGAGATTTCAGAATAGTTACCGATTGGCAGGCGGAAGGCTACGCCGTGGAAAAGCCCGACAATGTGGAGAAAATGATAAAGAAATCCGATGGCACGGTTGCCTTCGAGATAATCACAAACGGTTACGCCAAGGGCGGTCTTGATATGCTTGTGGCAATGAACACGGACGGAAGCGTAAAGGCGGTCAGCGTGGTTTCCTTAAGCGAAACTCCCGGACTTGGCACTAAAGTGCAGGACGGCGGATTTTTGGAACAGTATAAGGGGAAAAGCGAAACGCTTACCGCAGTGAAAAAAGCGCCCTCCGCCGATAACGAGATACAGGCGGTTACAGGCGCTACCCGTTCGTCTAAGGGCGTTACCGAGGCGGTTAATATTGCCCTTGAGGCGTACAAAAGCTTGGGCGTTTGATTTTATTATTTGCACTTTACCTTGCTGTATTTTTAAACATCAACCTCTTTCGGAAGGAATATTGGTAAATATGAGCTATTTAAAAGAATTTACAAAGGGTATTTTAAAGGAAAACCCGAACCTTGTAATGCTTTTGGGAATGTGCCCCACCTTAGCGGTCACGACAATGGCGGAAAACGGGCTGGGAATGGGTCTTGCAACCACGTTTGTACTGGTATGCTCCAACCTGGTCATTTCGTTGCTGAAAAAGGTAATACCTTCTCAGGTGAGACTTCCCAGCTTTATCGTCATTATATCGGGATTTGTAACCTTGGTGGGAATGCTTCTGCAAAAATACATACCTTCCCTTTACGATGCGCTCGGACTGTTTCTCAGCCTTATTACGGTAAACTGTATTATTTTGGGAAGAGCGGAGATGTTTGCCTGTAAGAACAGAGCTCTCCCTTCGGTATTGGACGGATTGGGAATGGGTATCGGATTTACTCTGTCGCTGCTGACGGTTGGGTCGTTCAGAGAGATATTGGGCTCCGGGTCTTGGTTTGGGATAAAGCTGCTGCCTGATTTTATTGAGCCGATGACAATATTTATTTTGCCGGCGGGGGGATTTTTCTCGTTAGGGGTAATTATTGCGATTGTGGGGAAAATCAGTAAAAGAAAGCCGAAGGATATAAGCTGTTCGGGCTGTCCGAACAGAGGAAGCTGTAAGTTTGCCGAGGATGAAGGCGATACGGCGGAAGCGGCGCAAACAGAAAAATAAAAAAGCGGCGAAGCCGCGCGATTCTTTTTTCGCTTCCTTTTTGGGATCCAAAAAGGAAGTAGGGTTCGGGGCAAAGCCCCGATGTCGCCGCAAAACAGTAGGAAGCAGCTTATAAATCAGCCGCGTAAAAAACCACAAAGGAGCAAGGCGAAGCCGCCGCTTCGGACGTTTACATCTGCCTGCTGCATAACACCCATAACAATCAACACGAAAGGATCAGTTACTTTAAATGGAAATCTTTAAAAATATAGCCGTAATCCTCTTAACGGGAATACTGACCGAAAACTTTGTCTTAAGCAAATTCTTAGGCATATGTCCCTTTTTAGGCGTTTCCAAAAAGGCCTCCAGTTCTTTGGGTATGGGCATTGCCGTTACTTTTGTAATGCTTTTCGCCACCGCCGCAACATATCCCATTTACCACGGCGTACTGGTACCTCTGAAAATCGAGTATATGCAAACTGTCGCTTTTATACTTATAATCGCTTTGTTGGTTCAGCTGGTGGAAATGGCAATGAAAAAGTATATGCCCCCTCTGTATAAAGCTTTGGGCGTGTATCTCCCCCTTATTACCACCAACTGCGCCGTACTTGGCGTAACTATCCTTAATATCGACAACGGCTACAACTTCGGCGAATCGTTGGTAAACGCGCTGGGCGCAGGTCTGGGCTTCCTTCTGGTTATGCTTATCTTTTCAGGGGTTCGCGGAAGGATAGAAAGGTGCAACGTGCCGAAGGCTATGCAGGGAACCCCCATAACCCTTATAGCGGCGTCAATAGTGTCTCTGGCTTTTATTGGATTCGGCGGTATCGTTGATAATATTTTCGGAGCCTTATAAGAACATGTTCCAATAGGATAGGCGCACGTCTTTTCGGCGAAATTTTCCGCACTCAGCGTCAAAACTCCTTGAAATATAATAATATTCCTGCGGAGTTTTTCCTTGATTACGAAAAATTTCGCTCGAAAATCCGCACACCTCTCCTATTGGAACAAGTTCTAAATAATTTTTCAGGCAAAGAGAAAGGATTTTCTGTAACATGGAATTTGCATTAAGAATATTGTTTTTTCTTATAATAGGCGCGTTGTCGGGCGCTTTATTAACTCTTGCGGGAAAGCTGTTTTATGTTAAAACAGATGAAACCGTGGAGAAAATAACCGAGGCGCTGCCGGGTGCAAACTGCGGCGGCTGTGGATTTGCGGGGTGCGAAGCGTATGCCGAAGCTATTGCCAAAGGAAAGGCGAAGCCCAATATGTGTTCCCCCGGCGGACTTGAAGTAAACAAAAAGATCAGCGCCATTATGGGCGTTGCGGTTGAGGAGACCGAACCCGTTGTGGCTTATGTTCACTGTAACGGCTGCAATACCGCAACAGAGGATAAATATAAGTATATAGGTACAAAAAGCTGTGCCGCCGCCGAAAAGTTCTATAACGGAAAAGGAAGCTGTTCTTTCGGCTGTATCGGCTTCGGCGACTGCGTAAGCGCCTGCGACAGCGGCGGAATAAGCATTCAGAACGGGGTAGCGGTAATAAACCCCGCTATGTGCATAGCCTGCGGCAAATGTATCAAGACTTGCCCCAATCATCTTATTTCCTTTAAAAAGAAATATTCCACGGCGGCTGTCAGATGTTCCTCACAGGACACGGGAAAAATAACCCGCGCCGTGTGCAAAAACGGCTGTATCGCCTGTGGTATCTGCGCGAAAAAGTGCCCCGAAGGAGCCATAGTAATAAACGCAAATCACGCGGAAATTGATTACAACAAGTGCGTTTCCTGCGGTATCTGCGCACAGGCCTGCCCCGTAAAGTGTATAGAAATTTTAGAAAAATGCGCCGAACAAGCTTGAGCAAACGGAGGAGCCTGATTGTCTAAGAAATTAAAATTGTTTAAAAGCGTAGTAACCGATTACTCGCTGCATTTAAGCGGAGAAAAAATCAAGGAGTTTGAAGCGGAGGATCCCTTATCCAAAAGCCTTTTAAGACAAAAGCTTTGTGAAGTCAACAGCAAAAGGGCGGTGTTTTTTTCCGTCCTCGCCGCTGTCGTTTCGGCGTTTTTTTCCGTTATTATTCTTTTAAATATCAGTTTGAGCACGATAAGAGAGTCGGTTTTCTCTCTTATCGGTTTGCTTTTAACAGCGATAGGCGGTTTGTGCTGCGCCGTTCTTATATATCGTGAGCTCAATAGAAAAAGAGCCGGGATCAAAAGGTCGGAAAGGCTCGTTTTTGTTTATTGGGCTTTGTTTTCATTAGGCTCGCTGCTGCTTGCCGCCGCTGATTTTTCGATCAATGTGTTCGCTTACAGGTTTTGCCTTTATCCGATTATAATGACGCTTTTCCCGCTGTTTGATTTAAAAAGAAAGCTGTGGCTCATTATTCCGTATCTTTCGGTTATACTGGCTTTGGGGGCAATTTTTGGGGCGAGCGCCGATATATACGTTATTTCCGTTGCTCTGGCTTTGGCATATCTTATAATCTCATCGTTGGTTTACAGCTCATTTTGCTGTCTGTTTATCAGCGACCGACAGCTGAACACCGCCAATGAACGGTGCAGGCAGATAAACGAAAAAGACTCTTCCACCGGACTTTTGAATAAAAAGGGGCTCATAAAGCGCCTTAATGAAATAAAGGAAGACGGCGCCGCAAAAAATATCGCCGCGATTTTTTTCGATATAGATAATTTCAGACGTTATAATCATATCTACACGGATACGGAAAGCGATGAGTGTCTTTACAATATCTGCAACTGTGTCAGAATTGTCGCCAAGTCGAAAACGGATATTATTTCCAGATACGGAGGCGATGAGTTTGTTATAATCGTACAGGATACTAACGAGTATGATTTAATTTATTTTGCCGAACAGATAAGAAAAAGCGTTGAGAGAATGGCGCTTCCTTTTGAAAACGGAAAAAACGTGACCGTTACCATAGGCGTTTCTTCTATTGTTGAGGGAGGACTTAAGGATTATTCCGCTATGCTTAAGGAAGCGGAGGACAGTCTTGTTCTTGCCAAAAACGGGGGAAAAAACTGCGTCGGATATATGGGAAATGTGTTCAGAGCAAATTAGCGGAATCGAAAAGAACCGATATACGGAATATGTTCTCCAAAAGGAGGAACCGATGAAAAAACTGGATTACGAATTTTTTCACAGAGACAGACTGACAGTGGCAAAAGACCTGGCGGGAAAAATAATCGCAAGAAAAATGCCTGACGGCGAGGTTATACGGGTAAGAATAGCAGAGACCGAAGCTTACGGCGGAGAAGAAGACAAAGCCTGTCACGCTTCAAAGGGCAGGACTCCCCGCACCGAGCTTTTGTACGGAAAAGCGGGTATAATTTATGTATACTTATGCTACGGTATGCATTGGCTTATGAATATTATAACCGGAGAGGAAGGTCATCCGGAAGGGGTTCTGCTGAGAGCGGGTGAAGGGAAGCTTAACGGTCCCGCGAAGCTGACCAAAGCTATCGGCGTAGACAAGCACTTTAACGGTCTGTCCGTATGCGATAATGATGAAATATGGATAGAGGACGACGGAAAACGGTTTGAGATTGTGACTGCGCCGAGGGTAGGTATAGACTATGCGGGGGAGGAATGGGCAGGCAAACCGTGGAGGTTTATTGTGAAAAATGATTCTTATACTAATAACCATTTGAATTGTGGATAAAATCCACAATTCAAATACTT
>CANDLP010000144.1 GCA_947385505.1 uncultured Clostridia bacterium | reverse complement strand
CCCCACGTCCGTGCACACTCTTTCCCTACACGACGCTCTTCCGATCTATACTGATAACCATTTCAACACAGGATAAAATCAGAGTTGAAATGGTTATTCTACTAATCCCGCAGTTTAAAAAGGGATTAGTATTAAACACAAATTATGTGAAAATTCCGCCGAAAAATGCTTCGCTGTTTCTATAACAATTCAGCAGTACTACCGCATGTGCTCCTGCCGCTTTTTCGCCAAGCCCGGCGCCTTCCTCGGTGGTTGCCTTTATATTAAGCTGATTTAAGTCAATATTTAAAGACTTACAAATATTTTCTTTCATTTTATCGGTGTATTTTCCTACTTTGGGTTTAAGCATAATCAAAGTGCAGTCAATGTTTCCCACAGAGTAGCCTAAAGAATACACTTTATCCCTTACCGCTTCCAACAGCTTAAGGCTTGATATGCCCTTGTATTTTTCATCGCTGTCGGGAAACTGTTTCCCTATATCGGGAAGCCCCGCCGCGCCTAAGATGGCGTCTATAACGGCGTGGACCAGAACGTCGGCGTCGGAGTGGCCGTCAAGACCTTTGTCGTTTGGTATTGCCACACCGCCTAAAATAAGCCTTCTGCCCTCTTTAAACAAGTGTACATCGTAGCCGTGTCCGATTCTCATATGTGAATCTCCTTATCCAGATCTCTGTAATTTCCCAGCAGCCTGTAATACGCGCAGCTTTTTTCAAGACTTTTTAAAAGCTTTCCTACAGGCGGATCAAGCAGATTTCCGACAAAATCCAGATAAAATATCACGTCGAAATTTTCCTTATCCGGCATTAAGGGGGCAGTTTGCTTTTTTATATGAGGAGGCATAGGGCGGCTTTCTATTTTGGTAAGATTAAGACCGCAGTAGCTGAACTTTGTCAGAAGTCTGTACAGGGAACCCATAACATGGGGCAGAGAAAGACACACGCTAATAGTGTTTGCGTTTTCCTCTATGTTAAGCTCATTTGAAATAACTATGAAACGTGTAAAATTTTCGCTGCTGTCGGCTATGTTTTTTTTGAGCACTGTCAGACCGTAAAGCTCAGCGCAGTGCTCAGAGCATATACAGGCGGTATCGTTATCGGTTTCGTTTAAAGACACGCTTCTGGCGGCAAGCGAGGTATTTTGTGCGGTTTCCGTTTTGCAGCCCGTTACTTTTAAAAAGCTTTGGCATTGGTGGAGGGCTTGTTCGTGTGAGATTACTTTTTTTACGGCGCAGTCATTGCTTTTGGCGGCAAGTACGTGGTTAACCGGTATGGAAAGCCTTCTTTCAATATACATATTGTGTCTTTCCAAAAGGCCGTAGGTTCCGTCAACTCCTCCTGCGGTCGAGTTTTCAATAGGCACGGTGCCGTACTCCGCTTTTCCGTCTTCCACCGCCTTAAAAACTTCCTCAAAGGTATTTAAATAAATTATTTGGGCGTTTTTTCCGAACACACGAAAACAGGCTTCTTCCGTATAGCTTCCCTTTATTCCGGGGCAGGCGATCACGGGGTTTTCGGCAATGGGAGCCGTTTTTACGCTTTGATATTCGGTAAGGCGCTCGGTTTGAAGGCATTTGGATATTTCCATTATCTGGGAAAAGAGCAGCTTCGAGGCGGCTTTAAGCTTGGGAGCGCTTTTTTCTTCTATCGCGTCAAGAACTTGTTTTTCACGTGCGCCCTGAAAAACTGCCATGCCGTTTTTTGCTTTGTATTCCGCCACCTTTTCGCAAAGCTCCATTCTTTCCGAAAATAGCTTCAAAAGACGGTCGTCTATGTTGTCTATATCTTTTCTTATTTCGTCAAGATCCATACTTATGACAATTCCTTTTTTATATTATTCAAATACAATGGGCTCTCCGCCGTAATCCCGGTTTTCAGTCGATTGGGATGTATCTGCGGCGGTTTCTTCGGTAAAAGCCGTTTCAGGGTATGGGGACGTTTCGCCGATAATGTCGGTGGTTTCGTCGTTTTCCCATTCCATAACGTTCAGCGAAGTGGTGGTTTCTTCCGGTTTTACGGCTCTGTATACCACTACCTCCTCGCTGTCGGCAACCATGACGTCTTCGCCGATCTCCTTGCTGCAGCGGGCTACGCCGCCTTCTTCGGTCTCGTCGGTTATTTCCTCTTCAATACGGTATTTGATCCCTGAATCGGACAGCTCTTTAACGTAATCCTCAACTGTTTTTCCCGTATAATCGGGCAAAGGAAGCTTTTCGGGGCCTTTGCTTACAATTACGCCGATCTCGGTTCCCGCCTGTACCACAGTGCCTTCGGGGACCGTCTGACTTATGATTTGTCCCGACTTATATTCGCTGCTGAAATCAAAGGTGGCTTGGAAGATAAGATATGAATATTGAGGGTTGGTGCTTACGGTAGTGTAAAAAGAGCCTTCAAAATTCGGGAGTATATATCCTCCGCCCTGTGAAGGTACAGTTGTTTCCGAGGGAGAAGAGGATTCCGCCGCTGAAGTTATAGGCGGGGCAGTTAATGGGGCGCGGGTGGAGGAAGACGTAATTTCTTCCTCATCACCCTCCGAAGCGGTAACGATCATTGCAATGATAAATGCCAATATTATTATGCCCAAAATTGTGGAAACCGCAATAAACTTTATTTTGTCTCTGTCAGATTTTCTTTTTCCTTTTTTCTTCTTTTTGCCGTTTCCCGAAGCATGGTTTGAAGAGCCTTTTTTATTTCCGTTTCCGCTTTTTGTTCCGTTTGAGGAAGGATGGGCGGATACGGGATGATTCGGCTTGCTGCCTGCGTTTTTTGAGGAGGTGCGGGGAACGGTCATTGTTATTTCGCGGGAGTATTCTTCGGGGGGTACAGGCTGTTCAAAAAGCCGATCCACAAACTCGGTAACAGTGGCGGTTCTTTCTTCCGCGTCCAATCTCATACCTTTCATGATAACGTCGGAAACGTTTTTGGGGATATGGCGGCTTATAAGCATAGGATCAGTAAGGGTATCCTCGGCAAGTCTTTCGGGCGCGGCAGGAGGGGTTACGCCGGTAAGACAGCGGTAAAGAACAGCCGAAATTCCGTAAACGTCCGTCCAGCTTCCGTTTCTTTTTGAGCTTGAATACAATTCGGGAGCCGCATAGCCGCCGAAAACCTCATAGCCTATATCGCTGTCGGCGGTATGGGCGGCGCTGATTGAAAAGCCTATAAGTCTGAGCTCGTTTTTTTCGCTTACAAAAATTGTAGAAGTACTTATGCCCCGATGTATGATGCCTAAGCCGTGAAGCATGCTCAGAGCGGTGAGCACAGGAGGGAAAAGCTCTTTTATCTGCTCCCATGTCATCACCTCGCCGCAGTTGGTAAGGTACGCCTTAAGGCTTATTCCTCCTATATACTCCATTACCGCATACGCGGTATTGTTCTGGGTGAAAACGTCCAGAACGGGCTGTACGCAGCGGATGTTAGGGGAACGCATAAGTGTAGTATGAAGCTCTATAAATTCCGCAAGGTATGTTTTATAAAGAGGGAGCTTGTTCGATCTCACCGAAACTATTTCCTCATCCCGTTCCCTTACGCATAGAGTGTCGGGCATATATTCGCGTATGGTGACCTTGCGTCCGGTTTCGGTATCGAAGCCGATATACAAAGCGGATTCTCCGCTGTAACCGATAAGCTTTCCCGCTATATAACGCTCCGCCAGAAATGTTTTCGGGGCAAGATATGAGGATATGTAGGACTCGGTGTCGAAACAGCCGCAAAGGGGACAGGTGCCGTGATCGTTAAGCTCGCCCATACAGCTCATACACAGATTTGTTTCTTTTCTCATATTTTACTGAAATCTCTTTCCGTTTTTCATTTTTTGTTTTTTTAAGTGCAATTATCATTGGATCGTATTCATATAAATTCCTCTTAATTTTACCTCAAAAATTCTCCGCTGTCAAGTAAATAAAAATAAGGAAAGGCAATTTTTGTTGACAAACAAAGGGTTGGGTGGTATATTTATTATAAAGGATAAAAATTATTTTACAAATTTTTTTACAAAATTATCAAAGTGGTTACAAAAAAGTTACAAAACAAAAACAGGAGGCAAATATGTTTTTTAAAAAGAAAGACAAAAACTGTATGACAATTGAACAGCTTAAAGCGCTTGACAAAAGACAGCTTAAATATGTTACCCAAAGGGATTATGAAAACGGCGGGGAGAGAAAGATAGGGGACGGAGGTGCAGTAAACGTGACGGGAAACGATTTTAACATAGTATGTTTCGGAAAAACAGTTTTCAGCGCGCCGATAAACGAGGTAAAAGCGGGAGAGCTTATGGATCTCTCAGGCTTTACTGCCGCTTATACCGGAAAGGACGGGGAAAGGATTTGCGTGGTGGCAAGATACAGCGAGGGAAAGGTGAAGCTGTAACGCTTTTGATCCGAAAATAAAATGATTATAATTGATTAAAACCTATTGACAATCTATTTATATTATGATAAAATGTTTTTGTAAGAATTTCTTGCACAACAAATTACGATCCTTATCGAGAGCAGCCGAGTGACAGGCACGTTGACGCTGCAGCAACCGTCCGATGTTTCGGAAAAGGTGCTACTTCCTGCGCCTACGGGGTTTCCCGACGGCGGAAGATGAGGGGTGCTGAATACCGACGCCCCGATAAGAGGGCGTTTTTTTGTTGATACATTATTGCGGCAGGTATAAAGGCGCGGCTGACACCGAGTCAATGCCCCCAAAAAACAGAGAAAGGAAAGTTTTAAAAATGGCAAAACGTTTATTTACCTCGGAAAGTGTTACTGAGGGACATCCCGACAAAATCTGCGACAGAATAAGCGACAGTATTCTGGACGAGCTTTTAAGACAGGACCCTATGAGCAGAGTGGCATGTGAGACCTGTACCACCACCGGTATGGTTATGGTTATGGGCGAGATCACCACAGAAGGGTATGTGGATATACCCAAAACCGTGAGAAACGCGGTAAAGGAAATAGGCTACGACAACGCCGCATACGGATTTGACTGCAACACCTGTTCCGTCATTACCTCCATCGACGAACAGTCTGCGGATATCGCTTTGGGTGTTGACAATGCCTTGGAGGGAAGAGAGGAAAACAAGCTGGATACGGGCGCGGGAGATCAGGGCATGATGTTTGGCTATGCCTGTGACGAGACTCCTGAGCTTATGCCCTTGCCTGTATCTCTGGCGCATAAGCTTGCGAAAAAGCTTACCGAGTGCAGGAAAAGCGGAGAGATACCCTATATTCTTCCCGACGGAAAATCTCAGGTAACGGTGGAGTATGAGGACGACAAGCCCGTTCGCGTGGACACCGTGGTTATTTCCACTCAGCATAAAGCAAGCGCCACACTCTTACAGATTAGGGCGGACATTGTGGAAAAGGTAATAAAGACCACCATTCCCGCGAATTTGTTGGATAATGAAACGAAAATTTACGTCAACCCTACCGGACGGTTCGTTATCGGAGGCCCTCAGGGGGACAGCGGTCTTACCGGAAGAAAGATAATCGTGGACACCTACGGCGGCTACGCAAAACACGGCGGCGGCGCTTTTTCGGGAAAGGACCCCACAAAGGTCGACCGCTCGGCAGCATATGCGGCAAGACATGTAGCTAAAAACATAGTGGCGGCGGGGCTTGCAAAGCGCTGCGAGGTACAGCTTGCTTATGCGATAGGCGTGGCTAAGCCCGTTTCCGTTTTGGTTGATACCTTCGGTACGGGAAAATACAGCGACGATAGGATTGAAAAGGCGGTTGAAAAAGTGTTTGATTTAAGACCTGCCGCTATCATTGAGTCGCTGGAGCTTAGAAAGCCGCAGTACGCCGCGCTTTCCGCTTACGGTCATATGGGAAGAGAGGACCTTGGCGTTAAGTGGGAGGAAAGAAACAAGACGGAAGAGCTTTTGAAGGCGGTTGAAGAGTAAGCTGAATGATGTTGTTGTTCCCTCAATTAAATATTGCCGCAAGAAGCGGGCGAAAATGAAAATATCAGGGAAAAAGTGCGTCAATATTATATTGCAA
The DNA here is from genome assembly GCA_947385505.1 of uncultured Clostridia bacterium. Taxonomy (GTDB): domain Bacteria; phylum Bacillota; class Clostridia; order Oscillospirales; family Ruminococcaceae; genus Ruminiclostridium_E. The sequence goes on along the minus strand of CANDLP010000144.1, from coordinate 358 downwards.
ACATTTTTGTCACAGAATTTTTTATTCGCGTCATGTATTGCGGCAAGATTTATTTGGGGGAGCATTAATTTTGATTCCTATAATACATAAATAGACAACTCGGAATTTTCCGCCTCAAAAATATGTCGAAAGGGAATGGATATGAAACCGAAATCTAAAAAGAAAAAGATCTTATTTATCGTATTATCTATTGTGGTCATACTAATAGTTACCGGCGATTGGGCATTATCTGTGATGATATATAACGAGAATTTTAACCAGCGATTTGAGAGCTATGAGCCGCTTATGCTGTATGTTGAGGATTTTGACGGATTACAGCGCACGAAATATGAGTTTAGTTCCAATAAGGGGCAGAAAC
>CANDLP010000143.1 GCA_947385505.1 uncultured Clostridia bacterium | reverse complement strand
CCATGCCGCTTTTGCGGCATGGCATTTAAAAAATAGTTTATCTATTTTTTAAATGATTATTAGTATTATATGTGTCTGCGCAAAAACGCATAAACGGGAGGAAAATAAATATGGCGGGTTTTTATGTGGTGGGAGCGGCTTTAATGCTGATATTGATATTGGCGGTGATAATGATGATGTTCGAGCTGCTTTCTGTATTGTCTATTGTGTTTTCGGCTATATCTTTAAACAAATCCAAAAAATATACAGCTCTTGGCGGGAAATATGATTTCAGGTCGGTAAGGCGATTTCATACAGCCGCATTGGTGTTTTTTATCTTTGGCTGTATAGGCGCTTTGTTTTTTATAACAGGTCTGTTATTTTCAATTGCGAATTTTATAGCATATGATGATATTGAAACAATTCTGTGGGGAAGCTCGTCGTTGATTTTCGGCGCGGCAAAATACACGGTCCTTATTGTTTTGGGGGTCAATTCATTCAGACGGTTTTCTCAGGCAAAAGCCTTATGGGAAAACATTTGTTTAAACGCAAGGATTAACAGCCGGAACTGTTTTTCGGCTAAGAAGGTATGCCCCAAGTGCGGGTCCGAGAATAATTTCGGTTATAATTTCTGCACCAGGTGCGGGGAAAAGTTCGTTAAATAAAATAAAACCTTTAAATCAGGTTGAAAATTAGAACAAAATGTGATATACTTATTTTATTAGGGCGTATCTGAAAACAAAGCAATTTATACTAATCCCCTTTTAAACTGTGGGATTAGTAATTTGGGGGCAATTCATTTTTGACCCGCGGGTATTGCGCCATATCAAAAATGGATTGGTATTAGTGCAATTTCGCTAAATGCGTGACGATTTTAAGGAAAAAAGCACAGGAATACTAAAGCATTCCGAGCACTTTTGACGCGCAAAACGTCCGCAGATAAGAAATTGTGCAAATTGCGGCTTTTCAGTTAGCCGATAGTATTATATCCCGTCCGATCACCGTATCGGTCGGCGGGTTTTTTAATTTCTGGAAGGAGCAATATTATATGGAACCTACAAACAGCCTGCCTTGGATAATATTTGAGCTGCAACAGCAGCTTTATGCCATAAGCACCGAAAGGGTGACCGGCATAGCGCAGATGCCCTCTCTGACCTTTGTTCCCAACGCTCCTCCTGAGTTTCTGGGCGTTACAACTCAGAGAGGCAATGTTACTCCGGTGCTTGATCTGAAAAAACTGCTCAATATAAGCGATAATAAGGAAGAAACGGCAAAGGCCGCCAAATTGCTTGCCAAAAAATTAGAGGGCGCGACGGAATATGTCAGGGAGATCACCAGATGTATAAAGGCGAAAGAGGAATTCTGCGTTTCGGATACCGACGTGTTCTTTGGGGATAAGTTTGATAAAGCCTTTGTAAGCGACAGAAGCGAGGTGTCCGACCACATCGCCGAGGCTCAGGGCTTTGAAGCGGAGCTTTTGAAAAAGATAGAGGAAGCGAAATCGGCGCCCGAAAAGCTTCGTGAAGCCGAAACCTGCGGAAAAAAGCTTATTCGCGCGTTGAATTCCGCTCACGAGAAGATACTTGACGAGTCCTATAAAATGCTGATATTTTTAGGCGATGTGCCCGGTTCCGTGGAGGCTTGTCTTTGCTTTGTGGTGGATAAGGTGAGAGCGGTGGACGCGCTTGAGATGATAGAAAAGAAAAACGGAAACCGCTGTCTGTATATGTCGGGATATATAAGCGGAGTTGCGCACAACGAAAAAATAAAGGGAGAGATACTTATTGCCGATGACAAGGAGATCGTTAAGATGGTTCATGTTTATAATAAAAGCGTTGAGGAAAACGCTGAAAATCGGGAATAAGTTACGGTCAAAATACATATGAAAAATCAAACGACAAAATCTTTTTCAAAAAAAGTGAAGCCGGCGGCGGTCTTTACGGCGGCGAGCCTCATTTTATGCGGCTGCGGAACTCCTTATTCGGATTTGAGGCAGACAGAGACCAACGCAAATACCTCTTCGGTTTCCCGAAGCGATTCCGCCGAAGTTAAGGCTCCGAACGTTTCGGATAACGCAAACGAGCCGTCTTCCGAAAACAGTGCGACTGCCCCCGAAAATCAGGCGGATATCTCTGACAGCATACCCGAAGGAAGAGGAACTATGCTTTCGCTGAAAGACGGGAACGAGCTGAAAATAAGCCGAATGGCTGTAAGCGGGGAAAGCGGCGGCGCCGAGGAAATCTGGACGGTATTTGTATATATGTGCGGCAGCGATCTGGAATCCGCTGACGGATCCGCCACCGACGACCTGATGGAAATGCAGTCCGCAACCGAGTTATGTTCAAAGCTGCGTTTTGTGGTTGAGGCGGACGGAGCGGAAGAATGGTGGAACGATATGTGCGAAAGCGGCCAAAAACAAAGGCTGCTTATCAGCGGGGGCGGCTGTGAGGTTGTGTACAGCGGCGATTCCGCCAATATGGGCGATCCTGATACTTTGGCGGATTTCCTTAACTGGGGCTTGTCCGAGTACGGTTCACGCTTCAATGTTCTGGATTTCTGGAACCACGGCGGCGGCAGTATAAGCGGGGTATGCTTTGACGAACTGCACGATAATGATTCCCTGACTCTTAAGGAAATAGACGCCGCGCTTTCTTCATTGGGTGAAAATCTTGCGCATCCTTTTGAACTTATAGGCAGCGATGCCTGTTTAATGGCTGCGGTGGAATTTGCCAATATTCTCGCCACATACGGAAATTATATGGTGGCTTCGCAAGATCTTGAATCGGGCTACGGCTGGGATTATACCGCCTTTGCCGAGGCGGTGAACGGCGGAGCGAAAAACGGCGGCGAGGTGGGCGAAAGCATTTGCCGAGGCTATTACGAAAGCTGTATCCGAAGCGGCGAAGAGGACGAAGCTACTTTGTCGGTTATTGATCTGACCAAGCTTGACGAGTTTCTTATCGCTTTTAACGAACATTGCAGGGATGTGTATTCTTATATATGTGATGAAAGCGGACTTACAGATGTTATAATAGCCGCCAAATCCGCCCTTAACTTCGGAGGCAATAACCGCAGTGAAGGTTACACCAATATGGTGGATCTTCACGGATTTATCAACGGTACCCTGAAATTTTCCGAAAACGGGAGCGATACTGCCAGGCTTTTTGAAGAATGTATATATTATGTTCAAAACGGAGAACGCTCCTACGGGGCGGGCGGACTTAACATTTATTATCCCCTTAGCGTACAGGGCAGCCGCGAGCTGGAAAACTTCAAGGAAATCTGTGTTAGTCCTTATTACATAAGTATTGCTGACATATGCGCCTTCGGCAGCAGCGAAAACGGAAGCATAGACGGATACGGCACCGACCGTTGGCTAAACGGTGACGCGGGCTTTTGGTCGGGTTCCGAGTTTGATTTTTCGGAATTCGGCTATTGGGAAGGAAGCTCCGACAGCTCGCTGAACGGGGACAGCGGGGAAACCGCCATCTCCTTTGCTTCCGATCCCGCCGTTGACGAGTACGGTATTTACGGCTTCACCCTTACCGAGGACAGCCTGTATAATCTGGATACGGTTTACTGTAACGTAATGCTAAGCTACTGGGACAATGAAGATAACAGGGAATATATGCTGGATCTGGGTACCGACGATTACGTTGATCTGGATTACGATACGGGAGAGTGCAGAGACCTTTTTGACGGTATGTGGTTTGCTCTTCCCGACGGGCAGCCGATTTGTACGTTTTTGGTTGAAAGCTCCTATGAAGACGGCGCTTTTTACAATATATACACCGCGCCGATTTATCTGAACGGCGAGTATACCAACCTGAGAATAATGCAGGATTATTCGGGAGAGACGGCGGTGACATCTGTCCTGGGAGTATGGGACGGTATCAGCGAAAGCGGAAGTGCGTCGAGGGATTTTTATCAGCTAAAGGCGGGTGACGTGATCGAACCGTGTTATTATGCTTACGACGCGGAAACGCTGGAGTATGCTTTTGATTTTTACGGCGCTGCCTATGTGTGCGGCGGCGAGCTGACAGTCGATTATGATTATTTGTACGACGGCGATTATTATTACTCGTTTGAAATTTACGATTACTACGGAAACGCCGTTTATACCGACTTTGTAATGTTCGGTATGGAAACCGGCGAAAGCGGCAATGTGGAACTGTTTTACTATTAAACCATGAATAAAATAAATATTCTTTTAGCTGACGACGATCCCGTTGTCACATCTTCTTTGAAAATAATACTTGAGGCAAGCGGCGAGGTAAATGTTCTGGGTATTGCCGGCAGCGGGAACGAGGCGATAGAGCTTTTTCGCAGTTTTTCCCCTGACGTGCTTTTGATGGATATACGAATGGGGGAGACGAACGGTATAAGCGCCGCGAAAAAAATTCTTAAGGAATTTCCGGACGGGCGCATACTGTTTCTCACGACCTTTTCCGATGACGATTATATAGTGGAAGCGCTTAGGATAGGCGCGAAAGGCTATATACTGAAACAGGACTATGAAGGTATAGTGCCTGCGCTCAAGACCGTGCTGAACGGAAAAACGGTTTTCTGCTCCGATGTGACCGAAAAAATAGCCGCTTTTATGCCGAGCGAAAGCGATTTTGACCCCAAAAGCTTTGATTTGGGGGAAAAGGAGATGGAGATAATCGAAATGGTTGGAAAGGGTCTTTCCAACAAGGAGATAGCCGGCTGTCTTTATCTAAGCGAAGGTACGGTAAGAAATTATATAAGCGGAATATTGCTGAAACTGGACATAAGGGACAGAACGGGGCTGGCGGTTTTTTACTGCGAGCATATAAAAGCTTAAACCGTAATATATTTGTTTTTGATTATAGTTTTTATTATATGTTTCATATGAAAAAAGTTACAAAAAAGTACGTCCAGTTTTAATAATTATGCTTAAATATGTTTAATTTTGCTTTTTCACTTGAAATTGTCGATAAAAGTTGGTATAATAATATTATAAGTAGATTTTTATTTGCTGCTCAAGAAAAATTGAAAGGAGTTTGCTTCGGATGAAGCATTACCAAAGGAATGAAGTCTATTAAAACCAAGATCCTTTTATGGATCATCATCTTATCCGTGATTCCGGCAATTTCAATTGGTGTGGTTTCGGCTATTATGTCGTATAATACCAGTATGAATTCTGCTTCCATGGAAATGCATACTTTATGTAACGATTCTTCAAAAAGACTGAGAAATCGTCTTGAATCTTATTTAAATGTAGCCGAGGTTGGCGGATCAACCTTTGACATTACATTCTCGTCTTTTCCCGATGATCTGGAACGCCAGAAGAGCATAATCGACGGAATTGCGCAAAGACAGGGGCTTGAAGCCGCAAATATTCTTGATTTAAACGGCGTAAGCCGTTATGACGGCAATAATTACAGCGACAGAGAGTATTTTAAAAGAGCAGTTCAGGGTGAAAGCTATGTGTCCGATCCGGTAATATCTATTGCTACGGGCAACTTTACCGTTGTATTTTCCGCTCCTTTGTGGCAGGGCGGCGTTGTGGGCTCCGAGGTAATAGGAGTGGTACGTTTTGAAGCGCCTCCCTCTTTGCTTACGGAAGTAGTACAGGACATAAATGTCGAAGGCGAAGGAAGAGGCTATATAATCAACGGAGAAGGCACAATTGTATCATTCCCCGAAGAGAGCGTCATTACCGCTCAGTATAATGTTATTGAACAGGCCAAAAACGACAGCGCTCTCGCGGATTACAGCAGAGTTATCCTCGAAGCGACTAAGGGAGAGAGCGGCAACACCGAGTATTACAGCTCTCAATATAATGAACAAATGCTTATAGCCTTTGCTCCCATTGATACCAACGCAAACAATTGGTCAATCATCACCGAAGTTCCTAAGATGCATTTTATGACCGGTCTTATTACCACTATTGTCATTACATTGATTATGGTTGTAGTATTTGTGGTAGTGGGCGTGATCGTTGCGATATTTGTCAGCGGGCAGATCGTTAAGCCCATAAGAGCCTGCAGCGACCGTATAAGAACGCTTGCTTTGGGCGACCTTTCTTCTCCTACATATGAAACAGACGCTAAGGATGAAACCGGTGTTCTTTCCAAGTCCACTATTGATCTTGTAAAGAATCTCAACAGAATGATAGGGGACATTGAGCGCATTCTTACCGCTATGGCGGAGGGCAAGCTCAATGTTGATACCGAAACTAACGCAGCTGCTTATGTTGGTGACTTCTCAGAACTTATTACCGCGGTTAAGAGAATCAACAGGGAGCTCAGCAATGCCATGGGCAAGATCGAAATTGCCGCTGATCAGGTATCTTCGGGTTCGGATCAGGTTTCCGCAGGTGCGCAGGGTCTTTCTCAGGGCGCGACGGAACAGGCCTCTTCCA
>CANDLP010000142.1 GCA_947385505.1 uncultured Clostridia bacterium | reverse complement strand
TTAATAATAGGCTTTTTATAATCAAATGTTTATCTTTTAATTGGATTGCTATAGTTTAACTCGTTTTTTCCATAGCTGCCGCAGGTAATCCCACAGCAGTCCCGCACCTACGCTTAACAGACATACCAAAATATACAGCAAAAAATTATTTTCTACCGTAATTTTTTCCGTTTTGCTTAGCTTGGCGAAAAACCGTACCGCCACTATCAGAAGCGGGTGAAGAACGTAAATGTCGGAAGCTGTATTTCGCAGTTTTCTGTTTTCGGAGCCGCTTCTGAATATAAGCGCCTTGAACAGAAAATACATAAGCGGGACCAGAAACAGATACATGGCGGTATGCCTTTGCATACCGGAGCGGTGTAAAAGTATTCCCTCCGCGCTCATCAGAAGAAAAAGCAAAAAAGCGTACATAAAATCATACTTCCCCTTTTTCCTCTCTCTTTTGATTAAATATCCCATATACAAAAACACGGGAGCGTAAAACAAACCGTTTCTGGTATAGTCGGAAACATTGAACAGCGCGTCGTAAAAGCCTTTAATCGCCATGTTTCCTTTGATTAATCCGTAATAGCTGTCGCCGAACAAGCCTATTATGTAAAGAAGGCAGACTATGGCAAGCCCCGTCTTTTTTCCCGTGCGCTTTATCAGAAAATATACCGCCCAAAGCCCTGAAACGAGTGCGGGAAAGTACCATAAATGATAAAAAGTGCCGTCGACAAATATATCCTTTATAACGGACAGAATCAGCGTTCCGGGATCGATTTCCTCCTTTGCTCCCAACCCCATATAAACGTTTACGGGAAGATAAAGCACAATGCAGAAAAGATAGAGCTTAAGTATCTTTACCGTGTAGGATACAAGTTTTTCTTTATTTTCCGGCGTCCTGTCAAGCATATAATAGCCCGTTATCATCAGGAACAAAGGCACCGCTATTCTGTCCAGCACGGATGTAAAGAAAAAGTCAAACTCTCCGTTTATCTTTTCAAAGGGGGAGATGTGAATGGCAACCACAAGAAAGGAAGCCGCGAAACGCCAGATATCAATGCTTATGCCTTTGTTTGTCATAGGCCGTTTTCTTTTTCCGTCAGAACAAACCCGTCGGCGTTGTTTCCCGACAGAATAAAGTTCTCTTCCACATCTGCTTCCGTTTCATTCCCGCCGCAAGGTATGTAATATACCGAATACCCAAGGCTTTTTAACGGCTTATCGGGATAAGTGAAGGCTTTAAGATATTCGGTATATTCTTCAAGACAAAGACCCGTTTCCACGATTATTTTTGAATGAGGAAAACCTACATAGCGGAAGTGCCATTCCTCCCCCGAAATTCCGGTAACCGCCTTTTTTTCTTCTTTGTATCTCTCAATAAAACCGTAATCCGCCGCCGCTTGGCGGAATTTTTCGCATATCCCGAAACGGGGAAAACGGGGACATATAAAATCTATTTCGCCCTCGTTTAAGGCAAGGTCTATGGCAAGTCCCGTCTGGTGCTCGCTGGCTCCGGGGATCGCCACGTACTTCTTTGTATATTCCGAGCCGTTTTCGTTCAGAGAGGCATTGTAAATGTCCGCCTGTTCCTCAAAGCTTCTGTAACCGCTTACGGGCACAATCCGCTCCCCCGCCCCTATGCCGTCCAGCAGTCGGTGAAGCGCGCTGTTTGCCTTTTCGGAAAGAGTTATGTTTTTATAGCTTTCGTTAAAGAAAACCAAATCCTCCGCCGTTTTTCTTACGGTGAACCTTTTGTTTACAAGCACAAGGCTTCCTGTTGCCACATCTTCGCTTTTTAATTTTATCATACTTATTATAAACCTCCGTAAATTTCAGAAAAAACAATAAAAGAAATCTCTAATACTATTTGAAAATCATATTATAGACAAATTGAGTATATGTAATGATTTTCAAATAGTGTTTTGGGAGTAAGGGACTGTAGAAAAAGCCCCTTTTTATTATTATGTCGGCTTCCTTTCTCAAGGACGCGGAGTTTCAGCGCCCGAAGCGGCGGCTTTCCGCAGGACGCGGAGTTCGCCGCCCAAAGCGTTGACAAGGATGTCAACGCCCGAAGCGGCGGCTTCGCCTGCTTCTTTGCAGGTATAAATTGCTCACTTCGTGGGACTTTGTCCCACACCCTACTTCCTTTTTGCAGTGCAAAAAGGAAGCGAAAAAGACATTGGCGGCTTCGCCGCTTTTTTTACCGCCCCTTAGTATAAAATCATTCCGCCGCCAGTTCTATCAGACGGTCTATCGTTTCCCCGAAGGAAATCCCCGCCGCTTTAAGCATACTCGGATATCTTGAATGAGAAGTAAAACCCGGTATCGTGTTAACCTCGTTAAAGACTATTTTTTTGTCTTTGGTATAGAACATATCCACTCGCGCGAAGCCCTTACAGCCCAATATCTTATAGATATTCAGGGCAAAGGCTTTTATTTTTTCTTTTTCGCACTGTGTGAGTCTTGCGGGCAAATGTATTTTGCTTGTCGTTAAGCTGTATTTTTCATAAAAGTCAAAAAAGCCGTTTTCGTTTTCCAGCTCTATTTCGTCAATCTCACCCGCAATCGGCGCAACACTGCCCAATACCGCACAGCCCACCTCAAAACCGTCAATGCTTTCTTCTATCAAAGCCTTATCATCGTAAGCAAACGCTTCTTTAAGCGCCGCCTCAAGCTCTCCGAGAGAGCGTATTTTTCCTACCCCCACCGACGAACCCGCCTTTAACGGTTTTACAAACAGAGGGTATCCTAAATCGGCAATCTTTTCCTTAATATAATCAAAGCGGTCCGTTTTTTTAAACAGATATCCCTTTGGTACGGAAACTCCCTTTGAAGCGGCCAACTCGTGGGCCAAATACTTATCCATACAAATCGCCGAAGAGGTCATACCGCAGCCCGCGCAATTTATGCCCGCAAGCTCCAGAAGCCCCTGTAATCTTCCGTCCTCTCCGTTCCTCCCGTGAAGAACGGGAAACGCCACGTCTATTCTCTTTATTTCCCCCGTATCCGTCATAATTATGCCGTGATCGCTCCTGTTGACTGATACTGTGATTTTTCTGAGGCGCTTTTGGTCAAACCAGCGATCGTTTTCAATTTCCTCAGCCTGACCCTCATAAAGATAAAAATCTCCGTTTACGGTTATTCCTATAAGAATCACCGCGTACTTTTCCTTATTGATGTTCTTTATTACCGAAGCGGCGGACATAAGCGAAACCTTATATTCGCTGGAGCGGCCGCCGAAAAATATCGCTACGGTTTTTTTCATTTTCATTCTCCGTTTCTTTTTTATACTATGGCGTATCTTAGAGTGTGTTCACATAAAATCAGTATGCATATTTACGAGCACAATTTTGTCGCCTGCAAGGCAAAATTTTGCAGGAATATTATCATATTTCAAAAAATTTTAACGCAGCAGGCGGCAAAATTTGCCGAAAATATGCGTGCTGAGCTTTATGTGAACACGTTCTAATACAAAGCAATTTCTGGATTGCTATAGCGGTTTATCCGAAGCAAAAACGCCTTCGGGAATTTCATAGGCAATAAGAATCCTTTCGTCGTACAGCTTTTCTTTTTTCGTAAGACCGCCGTTTTTCTTATCCGTTTCCGTTCGCGCAACGGATAAGTATTTGTACAGTTTTCCGTTCTCCCTTTCATATCGGACGTTTTCGTTTAATATTTCGTATTCCGTATCGGATTCGGTATCCGAAAGAATCCTCCCGTACATATACTTATCGTCAAAGGCAATTTCTATCTGATAAATACCGTCCGTTTCGTTTTTTGCTCTAAGGTCGAGCCATCCTTCGCTTACTGTTGCGTCAATCCCGTCAAGCTCCGAGCCGTCGGGGTTCGGGAAAGACTTTACGCCGTGACCGTGCCTTTCCGTTACGGTGAGAGGACTCGTAAGAAACAGAAGATACAGCAGATTGCTCAGGTGGCAGGTGCCGCCGCCCTTTCGCGCGGTAAGCTTTCCGTCGATAAGTACAAGCCCGTCCTTCATTCGTCCGTACTTATGGCTGTTTCTTGAAAGAAAGGAAAAAGAAAAGGTTTCGCCGGGGCATATAAGGATACGGTTCATGGTTTGGCTTGTTATTTTCAGGTTATGAGCCTTGTTTTTCTGATAAATTATATCCATTCCGCTGTTTTCGTTTATTACCGCCGTTTTTGCGGCGCAAATTTCATATTTCCGCAGTTCTCCGAAGCGGCAGGCGTATCTGTTTTTGTCAAAGTGCATTTTTACGCCTTCAAACAGGTTTCTTTGCCACACTCTAAGGGGAATAAGAAAAGGGAAAAGCTGTGTAAGCCTTTTTCTGGGCATTTTTTAATCCGCCTTTCGTTTTTGTCTCATATTATGGTTTTTATTTTACAGCTTTTTTGGTCGGAATGTTTTAAGGATTCATTTAGAAAAGCTTACGTTTTTATTATTTTTTTTGTAATTTTTTCCCCTTAAAAAAATTCGCGCCCAAATCCCTTCATTTCACTCCAAACCACTGGAAAAAAGCTTGAATTTGCGTTATAATAAAATGGGAGTATGTACCCGAAACCAAATCGAAAAGAGTAAATTTCAATGAAAATCGCAATATGTGACGACAGCGAGGAAATACGGCTTGAAATCGCCGAATTGATAAAGGAACAGCGTCCCGAAGCCGAGGTAACCCAATTTTCATCAGGCGAAGGAATACTTTGTTCGCCCGAAAAGTACGATATCGTTTTTCTCGATATAGCCATGGGCGGAATTTCGGGCCTTGAAGCGGCAAGACGCCTGAGAGAAAGACAGGAAAAAAACGGGGACAAAAAAAGCATCATTATTTTTATCACCGCGTTTAAAGAACATATGTCGGAAGCGTTCGACGTAAACGCTTTTCACTATCTTATAAAACCTCCTGACAAGGAAAAGCTCGCGCATGTTTTCCGGCGCGCTTTAAAGGAAGCAAGCTTTGCCGAAAGCGCCGAGTGTATTGTAATAAAATCTTTCGGAAAACAGCAAAAGCTTTTTCTGCACGATATTTATTATATTGAAAGCTGCAACAAAAAGACTATATATCATACCAAAAACGGGATTTACGAAGCCTACGGAAAAATGGAGGAGCTGGAAGCAAAGCTTGGCGGCGGTTTTTATCGCTGTCACAGATGTTTTCTCGTAAATATGGAAAATATCTGATCTTACGGCTATGAGGAAATAAGGACGGTAAACGGCGAAAGGCTGATCATGGCAAAAAAGAAATATCCCGACTTTGTAAAGGCATATCTAAGGTACGCAAAGGGGGGCGGGATAGTCAATGTATAATATGAATATGTATTATGATATTTCCAGCTTTGTGATGCTTATAATACGTTTTGCGGCAAGCGCCGTTCTGTGCCTGAATTATACAAGATATTTTTTAAAGGAAAAGAACGGTAAAAAAGCCACTCTTCTTGCTTGGATGACAATATATGTTTTGGGCGCGACAGTGATTTATTTTGCCTTTAATACGGTGAATGTGTTTCAGAATATACTTTGTACGGCGGTGAGGATCGTGTTTTTGCTGATACTTCAAAGGCTTTTCTTTCATAACTGCGGTCCGATAAATTTGTTTATAGTATTCAGCTTTCTTGCGGGAAGAGAGCTTACCGTTTCAATAATAGCGGTGATGACATATCAGTCTATGGGCGATGTGTCGATGGGGATACTCAACAGCATTGCCGAAAGCGCCGAAATGGGTTCCGAAGCGTTTTTAATAGAACACGGGATGATGGTGCTGTTTGTTTTGGACATAATTATAACTGCGGCTGCGGTGGCGGGATATGCGGTTATTCTCGGCTTGTATCTGAAAATATTAAAGAAAAGCTTCAGGAAAAAGGATCATAGGCTTCAGCGAAGGGAAAGCGTTTTTCTTATCCTTCCTCTTGTGGCTTCCATTTGTATTTCGATTACGGTAAGAATCATGGAATTCAGCGAACGGGGAGAGTATTCGGATATTTTCGAGGTTGTCCCTATTACAAAACTGTTTATACCGCTTGTGGATATTTTGCTTTTAGGTACAAACATCGCCGCTGTGATACTGTTTCAAAGTATGCTGGAATATAACGAAGAAAAGAACAAGCGCGATATTCTTGAAAGCCAGATATCTCAGATGCGGGGGGAAATAACGGAAATACAGGATATTTATTCCGATATAAGAGGGTTAAGGCACGATATGAAAAATCATATCGAAAATATCTCCCTATATTTAAAAAGAAGCGGCGCCGAAGACGAACGCCTGTCGGAGTATATCGGAGGCATGAGCCAAACGGTGGACAGGCTGGATTTTTCCTTTAATACGGGCGACCCTATATGCGACGTAATAATACACCGTAAAAAAGGCGAAGCGGAAAAAGCGGGAATAAGCTTTAAATCGGACTTTACCTTTCCCGAAACCGATAGTCTCGATTCCTACGACGTGGGGGTGAT
>CANDLP010000141.1 GCA_947385505.1 uncultured Clostridia bacterium | reverse complement strand
GGGGCGTAAATGGAAAAAATCAGCGACATTTTAATAATAGGCGGAGGTGCGGCGGGACTTGCCTGCGCCGTATCCGCTTCAAATATTTTTAAGAACCTCAGCATAACCATAGCCGAACGTATGCCAAAGGTGGGCAAAAAGATTTTGGTTACGGGAAACGGCAGGTGCAATCTCAGCAATGTGAATATGTCCGAAAAATTTTACCATGGAACCGTAGATGTCGGCTCTCTGATATCCGAGTTTTCCGATATTCGCCCTTTTATGGGGGAATTGGGCTTATTTACCTATACGGACGGCGCAGGAAGAATTTACCCGCTGTCCAACACCGCCGCTTCGGTCAACGACGCGCTGAGATTTGCCGTAAGGGAAAGGGGCGTAGAGGTTATCACCGACTGTGACTGCACCCAAATAAGAAAAAATGGCGGCTGCTTTTCGGTAAGCACAAGCTGTGGCGAGATAAAAGCAAAGGCGGTGGTTTTAGCCTGCGGCGGCGCTTCGGCGCGGGTTCACGGCAGCAACGGCAGCGGATTTACACTGGCGGAGTCGATGGGCTTGGAACTTAACCGTCCTTATCCCGCTTTGTGCCCGCTTACCGCCGAGGGTACCAAGGGGTTGGAGGGATTGAGGGCAGGCTGTAAGGCGGAGCTTGTTCAAAACGGAAAAACTACGGCAGCAGAGCGTGGAGAGGTACAGTTTACCAAAAGCGGGCTTTCGGGAATCTGCATTTTTAATCTATCCGCTTGTTTCAATAAAGAAAACAGCTTAATAAAGCTGGATCTTGCTCCCGAATATTCAATAAGCGAGCTTAAAGACATGTTATTTTCGGCGGCGGAGGCAAGACGCGGCTGTGAGGTACAGGACTGCTTTACAGGCATTTTTTCAAGACAGTTGGCGCTGTATCTGCTTAAAAGATCAGGAATTTCGTTGTCGAAAAACTGTTCAGAGCTTAGCGAAAATGAAATAAAATCTTTTGCGGAAACAGCAAAGGGACTGAGCTTTAAAATAACGGGGAGAAGCGATTTTGCTTCGGCACAGGTTACTGCCGGAGGTGTAAAAGGCAGCGAAACAGATTTTGACTTTATGACTAAAAAAGTTAAAGGATTGTTTCTGTGCGGTGAAATACTGGACGTATGGGGCGACTGCGGCGGATATAATCTTCATTTTGCCTTTGCTTCGGGCATAAAAGCGGGGAAAAGCGCCGCTTGTTTTGTAAATGGAAGCTCATAAAATTTAATTACAGATTGCAATACGAAAGGTTTTTTATGATAAAAATAAACGCAATATCCATCCCGCTTAAACATAACGAAAATACCGTAAAATCAGCCGCCGCTAAAGCGATAGGACAAAGCGCGGACAGTATAAGCAATATAGTCATACTGAAAAAATCCCTTGACGCGCGGAAAAAATCGGATATACACTATGTGGTTACGGTTGCGGCGGAGGTGAAAAATGAGAGCGCTGTCCTGAAAAAATGCAAAAACACCGAAAAATATACTCCGTATTCTCCTCTTAACGTTCCAAAAAGCAGTCTTAAAAACCGTCCCGTAGTGGTCGGCTTCGGTCCTGCGGGGATATTTGCGGCGCTGATACTCGCCAAAGCGGGCGCGAAGCCGTTGGTTTTGGAAAGAGGCGAAGACGCGGACAGCCGCAGGAAAAAAACTGATTTGTTTTGGCAAAGCGGAATTCTGGACGAAGAATGCAACGTTCAGTTCGGGGAAGGGGGAGCAGGCGCTTTTTCCGACGGAAAGTTAAACACGGGTACCCACAGTCCGCTTATACGGCAAGTGCTAAAGGAACTGGCGGACTGCGGCGCTCCCAGTGAGATTCTGTATCAGGCCAAGCCGCATATTGGCACAGACAAGCTGCTTGTTACTGTAAAAAATATCAGAGAAAAAATAAAAGCTTTAGGCGGGGAAGTGCTTTTCGGCGCCAAGCTGTGTGATTTTGAAGCAAAGAACGGCAGACTTTGTTCCTGTACTTACTTGAAAAGCGGAGAAAAGCATACGGTTGAGACAAATAACCTTGTTTTGGCATCGGGGCACAGCGCAAGAGACATTTTCCGACTGCTGCTGAATAAAGGAATATTGATAGAACAAAAAGCCTTTTCCTTAGGAATGAGGATCGAGCATCTTCAAAGCGATCTTAACCGCTCAATGTACGGTGAAAACGCCCCATCTGAACTGCTTCCTCCCGCCGATTACCGTTTGGCGGTGCATTTAGAGGACGGAAGGGGCGTTTATACCTTTTGTATGTGCCCCGGCGGTAAAGTCGTGGCTTCCGCTTCCGAAAGAGAAACGATAGTGACCAACGGAATGAGCTATTACAGCCGCAGCGGAGAAAATGCCAACAGCGCGGTTTTGGTGGGAATAACGCCTGAGGATTTCGGCGACAGCTCCCCGCTTGCCGGGGCGGAGCTACAGCGCGGAATAGAAAAGGCGGCTTTCTGTAAGGCGGGAGGAAAATACCTTGCTCCTTGCACCACCGTAGGAAAGCTTTTAGGTAAAAGAACGAATTTTGAAATAGGAAAAGTAAAGCCCACCTACCTTCCCGGTACCGCATATACGGATCCGAGGGAATATCTGCCGGAATATGCGGTAGAATCCATTAAGCTGGCATTGCCGATGTTTACCTCAAAAATAGCCTGCTTCGGTGACGAAGAGGCGGTTTTGACAGGTCCCGAAACAAGAAGCTCTTCACCTGTAAGAATTACAAGGAGCGAGAGTCTTGAAAGCGTGTCCGTTAAGGGCTTGTATCCGTGCGGCGAAGGGGCGGGGTATGCCGGGGGTATAATTTCCTCGGCGGTTGACGGAATACGGTGCTCTATGGCAATTTTGGAGAAGACATAATTTTAAAGCAAAAGCAAGTATAAATTCTTTCCTTACCGTGCACAATAATAACGAAAGGAAGGTGTTTTTATGCAGCTTGAAGGCTCAAAAACTCTTGATAATTTAAAAACCGCTTTTATAGGTGAAAGTCAGGCACGGAACAAATATAACATATATGCCGAGATTGCCCGAAAAGAAGGCTATGAACAGATAGGCGACATTTTTGATATCACCGCTCACAATGAGCGGGCTCACGCCGAGTTATGGCTGTCGCTTATGAGCGACGGAATACCTCAGAATACCGCAAAGGCTCTTGAAAACGCGGCAGGAGGCGAACATTACGAATGGACGGAAATGTACGCGGATTTTGCTAAAACCGCAAGAGAAGAAGGATTTGACAACATTGCTGCTCTCTTTGATATGGTAGCGGCCATTGAAAAGGATCACGAAGCCAGATACAATTGCTTTCTCGAACAGCTTAACGGCGGAAAGGTGTTTACTAAAGACGGAGAAGTGGTTTGGGTATGCCGAAACTGCGGTCATCTTCATACGGGAAAGAGCGCTCCTCTTGTGTGTCCCGTATGTAAGCGCAAGCAGTCTTATTTTGAAGTAAAAAGCGGAAAGGTACAATAAAACGTACAGATTAATTTGATTTTATGTTACGTTTTTGTATCTATACTATAAAACGGACAGATAGAAAATTGCGTATTTTTGTAAAAAATATACTAATACCACAGTTCAAAAAGGGATTAGTATAATACTAATAACCATTTAAAAAATAGATAAACTATTTTTTAAATGCCATGCCGCAAAAGCGGCATGGTGAGGGAGCAAAGCTCCCTCAGTTATTGTATTGAACTTAAATAAACCACCGCCTTCGGCGGTACTTCGGCTTCGCCGAAGTATTTGAATTGTGGATTTTATCCACAATTCAAATGGTTATTAGTATAAAAAACAGCTTGACCGATTTAGGTCAAGCTGTTTTGTTACCCCAAAACGTCTTTCGGCGCTTCATAACTTAAAAATGTTATGGCTAAGGGTGATGAGAGAGTGATAAGATAAAATGTTATTCACCCTTCTGCTTTGCGAAGCACTCACTGCAGTATACAGGTCTGTCATCACGGGGCTGGAAAGGAACCTTGGCTTCTCCGCCGCAGGCAGCGCAAACAGCTGTGAACATCTCCTTGCTTCTTCCCGCGTTCTTTCTTGCGTCACGGCATGCCTTGCAGCGCTGAGGTTCATTTACGAAACCTTTTTCAGCATAAAATTCCTGCTCGCCCGCCGTGAAAACAAATTCAGCTCCGCAGTCCTTGCAAATAAGTGTTTTGTCTTCGTACATTTTGTTATACCTCGCTTAAAAAATTTCCGACCTCGGACGGATTTGAACCGACACCTTTGAATAAATAAATAAACAACGCTCTTTAACTTAAGCTACCCGGTCATATAAAAGGAGCAATCAAAACCTGTTCCCTAAATAAATAAAATGAAATTGAATGGGAACAGCATTAAACGCTTTTCCGAAAAAGCAGACTTATCACTGCATAATATAAACAGATATCATTTGTTTGTCGGAAAAATGAAAAATTATTGTTCCATGTCCTTAAAACAATTGCGCAGCTTTGCTTTCGCCCGTGTAATTGCATTATCCACCGATTTAGCGGATATTCCCAGCTTTTCTGCAATTTGTGTGTAGCTGTACGCGGAAATGTACAGATAGAATACTTCGCGCTCCCTGTCAGAAAGAAGCTCGTCTACCTGTTTCAGCATTTCGTTGTTTTGCTCTTTCAAAATTATCAGATCCTCTGTTGCAGGATTTCCGTCGCTTATCTCTTCGAGAAACGATTCGTCAAGCGGAGTTGCTAAAAGGGAATTAGCAGAGCCTTTTGCTGCCGCCGAGCGCATCTTGTTTGAGATACAGGCGGAAGCAAACGCGGCAAAAGAACCCTTTTCGGGATTATATGATCTTATAGCGGACAAAAGTCCCAAAAAACCTTCAGATACCAGATCGTCACTTTCTACGCGAGAATTTTTAAAGCAGGATGCTTTAGCCTTAATCATGGGCATATATCTGCGGATAAGCAATGCGGTATATTGGTTGTGTTCGGACGTTACGCCATCCTGTTCGGCTTTGGCAGCATCCAGCAAAAGTTGTTCATCGGTCATTCCGATTCCCCTTCGGTAGTCTAAATTATAACACTAAAACTATGCGGAGTCAACTAAAATATAAAATATTGTTAAATTTTGTTAGTTTTATCATAAACTGTAATAAAAAAATTATGAATTATTTACTTTATTTTTATGTATTTACTGCGGCAGTCTGTCGTTTATAGGCTTCCCGCCCCGTTTTGAACAGGTTTCCTCCATGACAGTCGATGGCAACTATCAGGGGAAAATTTCGGATATATAGTTTTTTTACGCTTTCACAGCCCAAATCTTCAAAGGCTATGACCTGGCAGCTTTCGATACAATTACATGCCAGCGCACCCGCGCCGCCTATGGCGCAAAAGTATGCCGCATTATTTCGGATTATGGCTTCGGAAACCTCCTTATTTCTTTCTCCTTTGCCTATCATCGCCTTCAGACCCATATCCAAAAGCTTTGGCGCATACGGATCCATTCTTCCCGACGTTGTGGGACCGCATGAGCCGATTGCCATTCCTTCCTTTGTGCCGGTCGGCCCCGCATAATATATTGCGGCGTTTTCAATGGGAAACGGAAGCGGTTTTCCTTCGTTTATAAGCTGAAAGAACCTTTTATGAGCCGCGTCACGTCCTGTGTAGATATATCCGCTGAGTTCTATTTTGTCACCGGCTCTTAATTCGGGGGTAATTTTTGCAAGTTCTTCTGTATTTGCTTTCATTTATTTTTTGAAATTCCTTTCTGAGCATTAGAACGTGTTAACAGGACCTGTACCTGTATTTTCGGACAATACCCTGCAATACAGATTACTGTCTGAAAATATAATTTGCCCGTCTTTTAAAGTGGAAGCGGTTTGTAAAAGAATTTTACAGCATACCGTGGAATGAGACGTCCGTACTCATATCGTCTTCATCGTCTGATTCGGCGGAAAGAAAAGAAAAATCGAAAAGATCGTCATTCTTTTTGGAATTATTGCTGTCCGTATTTTCTTTATCGGTCGGTTCTGCTGAATCCATATCCGCCTTAATGTTTTCCGAGGATATTCCGAGACCGTCGCTTCTTTCGCTGTCGTCCGACGCTGTTACGAATATTCCCTTAAAAGCGTCAAGCTCGTCATCTTCACGCTCTTTAAGCATTTCACCCAGGTCCTCGGTCATTTCTCCCGGATTTATAACTATATCCGATAGTGTAAGAGCGTCCAGATCGTCGCCTTTTATAGCATTTATTTCATTTTCGGTAATAAAAATATCGCTTTTATTATTTTTGGGATCCGAGGGTTTAAGAAGCTTTTCAAACTCATCGTCAGAAAGCTTATTGTCAACGGGTTCGTCCGCCAATAAAGAACTCAAATCGTCATCTACATCAATTTGAGTAGAATATTTTTTGTGTTTTGGGGACGGTTTTTCCTCTTTGCTTACTGTCTGTGGCGGTTCGATCGAATAAATCGGGTCGCTTTCGTTAGCGAGAAGCTCGTCAAAACCTTCGAATCCAGCTGCCGCTTGTTTTGGGGCAGGAGCAGCGGCATATTTTATAACG
>CANDLP010000140.1 GCA_947385505.1 uncultured Clostridia bacterium | reverse complement strand
TCCGCTTACCGAGATGTTGCCTGTGCTTATGCTGTTTGAGTTTTTCATTGTCATAGCTCCTTTCAAATTTAAGCATGAATTTGTCTAAGATTTTAACTTTGAATTTTATATTCTGTGCCGTCCTCATTATAAATTTTTGAGCCGTTCATAAGAATAATATTTTTATGAATTTTCAGTCCACTTAATTTGGGCATAGCAGTATAAACATCATTAAATAGCCAGTTATAAAAATCTCGGCTTTCATCATCGTCAGGAATTGTTATTTCATCTTTACTAAGACGTGCTTTTGATACGCTTCCATCCGAATTGATCGCACCGTCATAAGCTGAGCCACATATCACTGTATCAGACAGCTTTACGAATAATGTACTACCGGAAACTCTCATTTGCATACTCGGGTATCTTGCTATCACATGATAATTTGTATCAGTAGGCCTTTTTGCACGGAGACTTGTCGAATAGTGAGCAGAATAGCCATCTAAGCTGACCACAGTGTCTTTTATTCTTAGCTTCACACTATTAAGGCGTAAACCGTTCCACCCGTAATATTGTTTAACCATGCCTGTAAAAACTGTGCATTGAGAAAAAGTAGGATCATTGTATTCACTCACATCATTCACCTCAAACGGATCATTGTTATAATCGTAATACCGATGATCTTTAAACGGATACTGATAGTATATATCAGCAGGCTCTTCGGTTCCGTCATCTAATACTTGTCTGCAAGGTAAAACCCATAAGTCACCGTTAACTTGATGCGCCGGAGGAAGTGGCTCTTTGCTTTCTTCGCTATTTTCAATTTCTGTAATTTTAGCGCCATTTTGTAAATAAATATTTTTATAAATCCTAATAGTATCTTTTGGGGTCTCCGGCGGGGCTTCTATAACATCTTTCCATAATTTAATATAACGTTCTGATGTCAAACTATAAAATGAACTGAATGTAGGAGAGGCGACAACAATACCATCAGTACCCTTTTCAAAAAGTGTAAATTTATTAGCACTATATCCTGTAATTTCTCCATTGCTATAATTTGGTATGGACGGCGCATATATAGCAACTCCCCCGATTCCTGATTGAGGGAAGTTTCCAAGCGTTTCAAAAAAATCATAACCATTAAAACTTAATGAAAACACATATCCAAATTGTGAAGCCCAAGCTTGCTGACGCAATTGCAATTTAACCGTATAAACATTATTGTTTAATTGCCAAATATCATCTTGAAAATCATTTATATTAACCACACGATTAAAACCTAAACTTTTCATCTTATCCACATATGTTTGATTCACACAAAAAATAGTAGAATTCACAAACCCGTAATAAGGCGAACCTTCATGTATATCATTAGGAACAAATTCACCGGGATGTAATGACGGATACTGAAAATAGAACCCGTTAAAATCAGGATTGTTTTTTGACTGAACAGGATAAAACCACAAATCATCTTTAACTTTATAAGGCTTCATATACTTCTCCTTTAAGGCACATACTCAATTATTTTATTTCCTTCACCGTCTAACAAGCCGATCCAGCCTGAAGCCGTGTCCATTGACAGCGCTATACCCGCTGTGCCGTCAACGTCGTGTATTCCGACAGTGCCGTATTTAACACTGTTTCTTAGAAAATCAATTTTTTCAACGTCTTTGGCAGTACCTGTGCCGCCGCCTCCCCCCGTCTGCGTCCTATTCTCCAACCTATCCACCCTCGTATTGGTAGAAATCCCCTTAGCCTGCTGCTTAGCCTCCGACTGGGACAAGCTGTAAAGCGTTTCCGTAAACCCGCCGTTACCCGAAATATCATACACAATCCCCATAACCAACACATTGTCAAATTTCTTGTTTCTGTAAGTATCCGAAAACGCCAGTAAATCCCCTATTTCCTGCCGTCCCGTCCCCTGCCTTTTGATAACAATACCGTTATATGAAATCCCGCCTATTTTGGTATCGATATTATCCTGCATGGTTTTATAATCATCGTCTGTTTTAAGCGGAAAATCTATAACCATAATTGAGGGATCATAATTTGGCGACAGCGGATCGATTTCGGGCGGCGTGCCCTCTCCCTCGTAGGTCTGCGCCCAGAATGTGGTGGTAAATTGATTGACTGCCTCATTGTCCGTATAATTTATAACGCTTTTAATTGGTATATCCCTTTTAAGCCCAATATCGGGCGTGGATATCCTGAACTGGTTATAAGCGTTAATAAACACGTTTCCCGCGTTTATCGAAGCGATCATTCCCGCTATTTCGCGGTATGTATAATATTCGTTTTCCGAACTTTCATTACCCATACACCCGCTTTTTGAACATTTAACGTAACCTTCCGCCTCCGCCTCTTCTCTTGTCATTGTTATGACGTTTCCGTCCATGCCGCTGCAATTCGGATTTGAGTGATATTTTTTCCCTTCTCCCCCCGCCGCAACATAAACCGCCTGATTCGGGTCTTCCTCTCCCGCTTCAACGCCTTTCTTTTTAAAAGGCGCTTCCGTAATATTCGGATCGTTAAGATAAAGCGTATCTATTCCGAAGGCGATACTTGCCCCCGCCATCTCCGCCGCTTTTTCAAAAAGCGCGGAAGCCTTTAGCGGATACTCGCTTTCATCGGGCACATAATATTTTGTAAGCTTTGCGATACCGTCCACGGCTTTTACCGTCTTAGTAAAAAGAGAGGTTGCTACGCTCTCTGAATAAAATGTTCCCAAAACGGCTTTTTGATCTGTTTCAACTCCCGAATCCGAAACAAACGATACGGAAATAACGATTTTTGTCCCGTCGGCGGGTATATTGGCGTTAGCCGTGGTTACAAGCGTAAGCTGTCCGCTGAACGCTCCCCCGTAATTAAAGCTTCCCGAAGTAAGCCCTCTCACTATTTTTACATTAACAATAGAGGGTCCTCCGTTGGAAACGCTTTGAGTAAAGGTATAACTTGCCGAATCGGGATAGCTCCCGTCCGCCGCTTTCAGATAAACGTCCGCATAAACCTTATATTGCCGGCAATTGCTTTCGCAAAGCCGCTCAAAATCTTCTCCCCAAAAATACATAAGTTAAACCTCCTTAATGCCGTTCCCGCCGATACTTCGCCGCATTCTGATTAAACCTCCGAAAAAGAAATCGTAACATTCGGATATATCATTCCCTTTGTTCTTTCCCCGAAAAAATATAAAGGGGCGGGCTCGGTAAAGCCGTTAAGGTGCATAGTTTTGGTAACAAGAGTATTCCCGCTGTAATATTTTACGGTAGTTGTCATTTTTTCCCTCTCATTCCTCAAAAACTCCATCTCATCCTCGCTTAACCCGCCCGCCGTGATTTTAAGCTCCGTTTTTTTGTTCCCTATTCTGTCTATGAGCAGTTCGCCGCCCAGATTCTGCGAACTGCTTTCGCTTCTCCATGAGGAGGTTGTTTTAATATCGGATATTTTTTCAAAATTCCTATTCCCTATCACTACGCTGTATTTCATAAATCCCCCTTTCCTGCGCTTTGTCGGGAACATACCCGCGTTTTATCAACTGTTTATCCACTGCTTGTCGCAATAACAAATTTTCCCATTATAAAGCATTTCCGCCCAATTATATCCGTCGTTAACCGTCGTTTTTCCCGTAAGCTTTACATCTGTTCCCTTCGGCAGCTTAGTAACGATCGTCCCTTTGATACTCGCCTTTTCTCTGACGTTAACAGGCGCGTTGGTTTTACCGCTGATATACTCGGATTTATTAGCGGTGTTGTTAGTAACCCCCGTATCGTCAACAATAACGGGACACTGGCACCACCAAGCCCAATTCCGCGCCTTAAGCTTTGTCTTAACCACACCGTCCCCGAAGCTGCTTAACGTACACTCGATAACCTCTCCGTTCCCGATATACACTCCCACATGTCCGAAGTCGGAAGTCATCACAAGAACCCCTTCCTTTTTGGGCATTGTAGCAATTTTTCCTTTAACTTTAGCCGCATTGTACATAGTCCCTACGCCGTAATCCCAAGCGCCCACATATCCTTTGGCGTTATTGGCGGTACCCACGCCGCCGAAATAATAAGACTTCACAAGCCCCACACAGTCGCACCCGTAGTAGCCTTTGCCTATCAAACTTTTTAAATGAGCCTTTCTCGCTTCGGGATACTGCGCCGCATATTCTTTTATCCCCGAAACTTGATTGATATACCCCTGTGTAACTTCTCGGAACAATCCTCCCCACATATAAACCGTCTTAAGCTTCAAAGCCTCTTTGCAGTAAGCTACAAGTCCCGAATTTGTATAAGTCATTATTTTACCTCCTGAAAAAATCCTTTATCAATACAATTTGCTGTTTCAGTTTTAAGAACGATACTTTCCTTCCCGAACGCCTGATTCATATTCTTAACCGCACTTTCAATCATTAAATCAACGCTTTCCTCATCGATTTTCAAATTCTTCTCGGCAAGAAAATCAAGCACATACTTTTTCTTTTCCTTGCCCATGCCCGTCCCCTTATAAATCTGCTCGGCGGCAGTAACCGCGATATTTACCCAAGCCTCGATCTCCTCACGCTGTGCCGCCGTAGTCTTAGACTTAATCCACGGTATCACAAAAACGGTAATAACCGCCGCCGCAAGCGCAATAACCGCATTAACAACAGGTGTAATATCCATTTTCAAATGTCCTCCTTATTTTCATTATCGCTTTTCTTATTTTCGTGTTTCACCTTCCCGCTTTTGATAGCCGCCAACGCCGCAATTTCCGCCGTCCAGAAGCTGAACCAGCAGGTAGTCAAAGTTGCCGAAATCTCCATAAACCCGCAAAACTGCAAAGTCACCGCCGCCACAGTATACAAAGCTATCGCGGCAATGGCAACGCCCACTATGTAATCGGAAAAGTGCTTCTTACGCTTCTTCATCATCGTCTTCCACCTCTTTTTCAGGCATGTCCATGATTTTTTTATACAGCTTGGTAGCCACATCATTACCGCCCAAAGCGTGATAAGAATTGTAAGCGGTAGTAAGCGCCTGCTTTGAGTAAAGCGGGCAAAATCCCTTTTCCGCGTACTTTTCATAAGACCGAATAATCTCGGCTCTTAACAAGCACTGTACCCCGCTGCAAAGCGCCTTTTCCTCATCGGTCTTTTTATCCCTGTGATTAAGAAAATTCGTGAGCAGAACATTTCCGATTGTTACCGCTCCCGTTATGATAGATACCACAATCGTGCTGTCCATTATATAATAGCCTCCAATTCGTTAATCCTCGCCCTCCACTCTGCCCGCCTGCTTATTTCCTCCGAGTACTCTTCAACCGCAGCAGCCCCCTCCGCAATTTTAGCGGCAATATAATCCGTTTCGGCAAGCTTTGCTTTAAGCTCCGCAATCTCACTAAGCGCGTTGATATGAGCAATTTCGGGCTCTTTTTCCTCTGCTGAACGCCGCACAGCTTGTCCATCTATGTACCGGTAATTATACAAGCCGTTCTCATCGACAAGCGGATCGGGCAAATAGTTGTTTTGGGCGTGGTGGTATTTGTCGCCGCTGCCGCTGTCGACTTCTATCCAGCCTTCTGTGTCTCTCAAAAAAGCTGATGAGTTTATACCGATAATTCGATTTCTTTCGTCAATTTTGATGTAAACTTTGTAAAGTTCTTCTTCCATATATTTCTCCTTTATAAATCAGCAGATAAAGATGGCGCGAAGCGAACGTTATATACCCCCACATCGATTTTTTCTCCGCTTGGTATTTCGTACTCTAATGTGTGCGTAACTCCTTCTGTATATTGTCGTACAATAGTGTTTAAAGTTAACCATTTAGAACCTGTGTATACATCTATTGATGTGGAATCGGCAGAAGGCGATAAACGCATAACACAAGGTAAAGGTAATGGGAATACCACAGTGCTGGTTGACGCTAACGTTCGATAAGCTATCATGGCGTTGCCAGTATTATTATGTAATGGATTATAATAATATCTCTGACACCTTAACAATTCTAAAGCGGGATTAGGAGGGACGAATGGTGTCTGTGTTGTTCCAAATTCCAATTTAGCCCATTTGATTTTAACGAATTCTCCGACTGGCGTTGTTTTTTTAAAATTAACGGTGAGTTGTATACGGTTGCATTCGTCTGTTAATTTTTTGGTATCGCTAAGTTTTATAGTGTTTAACCCGGAACGTAAAGTAACAAAATTGCTGCTAACTTTTACTACCCCGTTCGCAAGTCCAACAATGAACGCATATATATTATTGCCAGAAGAAATGTCCTCCACAAAAATACTTGCTACGCATTCTTTTCTACCGCAAGACGGATCGTATTCGATATACTGCCAAAATCCGCTAACGTTGGATTCGACTTCAACAGCACGAGATAACGTAACCGTAATACAATCGCTTTCCGCATTAACAGTAAACCACTGTTGGGACTTCCATCTATCTACTGTATAGAAGACACCACTATCCGCTTTGTATTCTGTCAACCCACGTTGATTTATCTTGAAATCCGGGTTATCAAGCAGGTTCAAGTGTTCTAAATCTTTCTCTAAAGCTT
>CANDLP010000139.1 GCA_947385505.1 uncultured Clostridia bacterium | reverse complement strand
CGGGAAAGTAATTATGACAATTCATTTTACCGATAGTGATTTTATGATTGGTATATCGAAAAAATCACACATTATTTCGTGATATTGTTCCAAAGGGTTCTTCTTTTGACGATTTTTCACAGGAAACTGTTGACTTAATTTTTTCTCATGTTAACGCTGTTAAACGCAAACAATTTAAAGGTAAAAGCGCTTATGATGTTTTTACCTTCTATTATTCAGAAATATTAGCCAATTCCTTGGGGACTTCTTTTATCCCTCCTGAAGATGTTGTTCAATCACCAACACTGATTAAAAATATCAAATAATATTTTTGATCTTCTTATCATAGTAAATGCTGTTATATTCTGCATTTAGTCTGAGAAGCCATTTCCTCAGGCTTGTTTGCTTTGCCTTTTTTTATTTTTTTGTCTGTATTTTACGCTCTTTTTTGTTATATTTGTCTTTTTTCTTAAAGTTAATGCTGTCTTTTTTCGCAATAAATGCGGCTTGATTGCCGCTGCTGCATTTACTTTGAGAATTTACGAATTTGTACTGCCAACTATACCTGAAAAAATCTTTACAAAATCTTTACTCTTTTCTTTACCGCTTTCTTTACCGTTTCGTGGTAAAATAACCGTGTAATCAAAAGGAAAGGAAGGAAAACAAATGGATTACATTCTGAAAACCGATGAGCTTTGTAAAAGCTACCGCGGCTTCAAGGCGCTTAACGGGCTTTCTATGAATGTTCCCAAAGGCTCCATTTACGGCTTTGTGGGAAAAAACGGGGCGGGAAAGACAACCCTGATACGCCTGATATGCGGTTTACAGGAGCCTGATTCGGGAGATTACAGTATTTACGGAAGGAGATACAGTTCAAAAAACATAGCGAAGTCACGGCGAAGAATGGGCGCGGTTGTGGAAACTCCGTCGATTTACACGGATATGACTGCGCTTGACAACATTAAGCAGCAATACCGGGTCTTAGGCCTTCCAAGCACAGACGGAGCGGAAGAGCTTCTTAAGCTTGTGGGGCTGGAGAATACCGGCAAAAAAAAGGTTAAAAACTTTTCTTTGGGTATGAAGCAAAGACTGGGCATAGCGGTGGCGCTGGCGGGAAGTCCGGACTTTCTTGTTCTCGACGAACCCGTGAACGGACTTGACCCGCAGGGAATAATAGAAATAAGAGAGCTTATTTTAAAGCTCAACAGGGAAAAACAGATAACCTTTCTTATCTCCAGCCACATTCTGGACGAACTTTCAAGGCTCGCAACCCATTACGGGTTTATCGACGGCGGTCGTATTGTCAGGGAGATAAGCGCCGAGGAACTGGAAAAATCGTGCAGAAAGCGCGTCCGCGCGCAGGTTAACGGAATTGAAGCTTTTGCAAAGGCGCTTGATGAAATGAAGATCGAATATAAGATCATATCCGATAACGAGGCGGATATTTACGAAAAGGTAAACGTTACAAAGCTTGTGCTGGCTTTAGAGAAGGAAGGCTGCGAGGTTATTTCCATGAACGAACGGGACGAAAGCCTTGAAAGCTACTACGTCAATCTTATCGGCGGCGGAAGGGAGCTTATGTAAAATGGGGAAGCTTATTATATCCGATTTCTCAAGAATGACAAAAACCCTTTGTTTTAAAATATATATGGCGTTTGCAGCGATATACGGCATTATAACCGTATGGGCCGAATATATCAGTCTGACAAACGCACAAAACAGAGGTATTGAGGTAAGCTTCTCCATAGACGGCTTCGCTTTCGGAGGAATAATGGCGCTGATATTTGCCGCGGCGGTATTTAACGGAATGTTTGTGGGACGGGAATATTCCGACGGCGCTATACGGAACAAGCTTGTGGTAGGGCACGGGCGCTTCGGAATATACCTTTCTGATTTTCTCGTCTGCGCGGCTGCCAACGTTGCGGCGCTTCTGCTTAATCTGACAGTGGTATTTGCCTTAGGCATACCCCTTATGGGAATTGATATGCCGGCGGGAGAAGCGGCTGTTCATGTTATTATATCTGTTATTGCCGTTATCGCCTTAACCGCGGCATATATTTTCATAGCCATGCTGGTAAAAAGCAAGACTTCGGCTTTGGTAATACTGTTTATTTTTGCTTTCTTCATGTTCATGTCAACATCGTTTATAGATTCACGCCTTAAAGAGTCGGAATATTACGGGGGGATGGCGCTTGTTGCGACCGAAGACGGCGGCTATGAGTACAGACAGGTGGAAAGGGAAAAAAATCCGTATTATCCGGAGGGGGACGTACGCAAGGCGCTCGAATTCCTTAACGATTTTCTGCCTACATCACAGCTTTATCGGATCGCTTCCGCAGGTTCCCCTGAGTTGGCAAAAACCGCAATTTATGATATAATAGTGCTGATAGCCGTAACCGAAGCAGGGATACTTTTATTCAGAAAAAAAGATATAAAATAAAGAGAGGAAATTTATATATATGTATAACCTGATTTCGGCAAATTTGGCTAAAATGCGAAAAAGCCTTTGTTTTAAAATTTATCTTGCCTTTGCGCTTTTGTACAGCATTTTAAGCATCATATTCCGTTTTGTGGAAATAGAGCGTATTGTCGGCTCGGAATATTTTGATGAGACTTTGGCGGAACTAAGCTTCAACGCGGACTCCATCATGTTTGATTCCGCCATGACTATGATTTGTGCCGCGGTGGTGTTTACGGGATTATTTATCGGGAGAGAGTACGGCGACGGAACTATGCGAAACAAGCTTATCGCGGGTTACAAAAGGAGCGCGGTATATCTTTCAAATCTTATATCCTGCATTGCCGCAAACGTTACGGCAATGCTGATAGCGCTGGGTACGGCGCTTGCCGCGGGGATACCCTTGTTTGGAACAAAATTTACCCTGCCGCATATTGTCCTTTTCATAGTCTTTATGATTGCCGACAATGCTGCTGTCACCTCGGTCCTGCTGTTTGTCTCTATGATAATAAGCTGCAGGTCGGCGGGAATTGTAACGCTTGTTTTGTCGTTTATCGGGCTGTTCTTTGTTTCGGTTTATATTGAGGGAAGACTTAATAATCCCGAATATTATTTCGAATACGCATTAAAAACAGATGAGAACGGGGACTATTATCCCGAAGCAGGCGAAAAAATGCTGAATCCTTATTATATTTCCGGAACCCAAAGAAAAATATATGAGTTTCTGGACGAAAATCTTCCCGTATCACAGCTTTATCATATGGCAAGCGAGGGAGATACGCCTGATTCGCCGATTTCTTTGGCTTCGGACGCGGCGGTTCTGATATTGTTTACGGGAGCGGGAATTATGATATTCAGAAAGAAAAATATAAGGTAAGGACATTCAAAAGCAAGCCGTATTACATTAAGGACTGTCTGAAAAGCCGCAATTTGCACAATTTCTGCTAACTGCCGACGCTTTCTGCGTCAAAAAAGCCCGGAACACCTCGGTATTCCTCCGCTTTTTTCCTTGAAACCGCCGCGCATTCAGCGTAATTTTACAAAATTGATTTGTTTTCAGATACGCCCTAAATGCAAAAAATCGATCCGATAAAAAAAGGGGGGATATGCCTTGCCGCTGAATACAGCGCTGATCATTGTCTGCTCGGCTTTGGGAGCAATTGCCGCGGCGCTTGCGATAAAGCTTTTTCTTATAAAAAAATCCGCCGAGGAAATCAGGGAGAGTCTGGAGGAAAAGCTTTCGGAGGACACCAACACACTCATAAGCGTATCATGCGCCGACAAGGATATAAGGGCGCTCGCCGCAAGCCTTAACAAACAGCTCAGGCTTTTGAACGAAAAGCGCCATATTTACGAGCAGGGAGACAGCGAGCTTAAGCGGGCGATAACCAATATATCCCACGATCTCAGAACTCCGCTTACGGCGATCTGCGGCTATCTTGATCTTTTGGAGCGGGAAGGCAAAACGGAAAATACCTCCGAATATATAAAGATAATAAAGAACAGGACGGAAGCGATGAAAAAGCTTACGGAGGAGCTTTTCGGGTATTCGGTTATTATGGCGGGAGAAAATAAGCTTGATATAAAACCCCTGACTATAAACGACGTACTTGAAGAAAGTATAGCGGCTTTTTATGCGGCGCTTACGGACAAAGGCATTAAGCCGAATATAGATATAACAGAAAAAAAGATAGTCCGAAACGCAGACCGTTCGGCCTTGTCCAGAGTATTCGCCAATCTTCTCAGCAACGCAGTTAAATACAGCGGCGGAGATCTGGACGTTTCACTTAATGAAAATGGGGAAATTATATTTAAAAATACAGCTTCAGGGCTTGACGAGATACAGGTTGGACGGTTGTTTGAACGGTTTTATACGGTTGAGGCGGGAAGAAGCTCCACCGGACTCGGACTTGCCATTGCAAAAAGTCTGACAGAGAGAATGGGGGGCGAAATAAGGGCGGAGTATATTGAGGGAAGAATTGTTGTACGAGTGTTGTTTTCCAATGGATAGCAATACCGTACCTGCGGCAATCCCAAGCATAACAGTGCATTGCGTTTAGGAAAGGGTCAGTAAAAAAAGAAAAAAGCGGCGAACTCCGCGTCCTTGAGAAAGGAAGCCGGCATAATAAATAAAAGGGGCTTTTTTTACAGCCCCTTTTATTTATTAGATGTTAACGCCCGAAGCGGCGGCTTCGCCTGCTTCTGTGTGAGTTCTAAACGCGCCGGATTTTTAACTGGCTTTTCTTTTTTGCCGCGCGGCATCGGGGCTCTGCCCCGAACCCCGGTTCCTTTTTGGTATCCAAAAAGGAACCGAAAAAAACATCGGCGGCTTCGCCGCTATTTATTCTTTTTTTGGATTGCTATAGTATAATTTATAAAACAGCGCTGAATTATATGAAAGTTATAAATGTAACAAGAGTATTATTATATTTTCGCGAAAAAGTTCTATTCCTGTCCCCTTAATCATACAATCAATCAGACAAACACCCTTGTACATCACCAAGAAAGGAAGAATCGAAATGTTTACTTACACCACCTCGCGAAAAAAACTGCTTCGTACCATCATAATAATATTAGCCGCGCTTACGGTAGCCGCAATAATTTTTATGGCGGTTGCCAAAGGCTTTAAAGTAGCGGCAGCCGAAAGAAAGGTGCCGATTTACGCTGTTTCCCGCGCCGATAACCGTATTGCCGTTACCTTTGACTGCGCGTGGGGCAATTCCAACACCGACCTGCTTCTTTCCCTTTTAAAGGAAGCGGGGGCCCCCGCTACTTTCTTTGTTACGGGAGAATTCTGCGACAAATACCCTGAGGACGTTAAAAAAATCTACGACGCGGGTCACGAAATAGGGAACCACTCCGATCTTCATCCCCATGTTGAAGGAATAAACATAAACGACCTTATAAACGACACCCGTGAATGTTCAAGAAAAATCAAAATGATAACGGGAAGCGAACCGAAAATTTACCGCGCTCCCTACGGCGAATACGACGATAATGTCGTAAGCACGATTGAAGGAATGGGGCTTAAAATGATCCAATGGTCGGTTGACAGCATTGACTGGCAGGAACCTGACGCGGATACAATAACCGAAAGAGTGGTATCCAAAACCGAATCGGGTTCCATTCTGCTGTTCCACAACGATCTTGAAAACACCTCTCAGGCTCTCCCCGATGTGCTTGCTAAGCTTAAGCAAAAGGGCTTTACCTTTACAAAAATTTCCGATCTGGTATACTATGACAGCTATCATATAGACAGCAGCGGAATCCAGATTTACGACGCTTCCGCCCTTCTCCCCACCGCCCGATACTCAGACAACTATCTGCTGGACGAAGCTATGGAAATATTCAGACAAAACCTTTCCTTACAGGAAATATACGATCTGACCGGCGGCGCAAACCCTCAGCTTTTACAGCGCACCGCGCCTCTCCTTGATAAAGCCCATCTGGCGGCGGTGCAGGAAGCCTCTTTTGAAGAGCTTCAGGAGGCGGTGAAAAACCTTGTAATCGCGGCTGAAAAATACGGCGCGGGAGATAATATTTACACCACCGCCTATTCCGATTACGCCGAACCTGATACGGACTACGGCTATGGCGGCGACTATAACGATAACTCCGGCTATGATTATGATTCAAATCCCTATGAGGATTACTATTCCGGCTCCGAAACCCTGGGCGAAAGAGGTACGGGAGAAATAAACAACGATATGTTTGAGGAAAATTCGGGAACAACCACATCGGTCTCCACATCTCCTTCCGTAACCTCCGTATATCCTCCGGTGGGTTCAATAACTACACCCGGATTTATAGATGATGTTAAAGCGGGACAGATTCCTATTATAACTATTCCTTCAATAACCACCACTGTTCCCCCCGCCGCGTCGGCGCAAACCACAACAACTCCGTCTCAGACCACAACAGCTCCCCAAACCACAACCACACCGCAAACCACGCCTCCCCAGACTACTACAACAGTTACCGCAACGGCGGCATGGACGCGGGAGATTATAAAATAATACTATAGCAATCCAAAAAAAGAATAAATAGCGGCGAAGCCGCACCTGTCTTTTTCGCTTCCTTTTTGGATACCAAAAAGGAAGTGGGGTCCGGGGCAAAGCCCCGAATACAAAAACGTAATAATG
>CANDLP010000138.1 GCA_947385505.1 uncultured Clostridia bacterium | reverse complement strand
TTGCTTCAATTTCAATTTTGTTAATTTAGCACAATTCCATTTATTTTTCAAACAATGCCTAGTATTATTTGCTCCCAAAAGAAAATATGGAATGGATTTCCGTAAAAAACGTGAAAATCCATTCCATACAAAATTTAATATGGTAAGGCTGAATAATAGGAACAAATCAATTTATTTTAACAATTCAGAACCGCAAAATCCGTCCCTATTTCCAAAGGTTCCCAATTCGTACTAAGTTTCTTTTGATCAATCAGATATTTTATAGGAATGCAAACTGCGTTAGTATATCTGTAAATTTTTGCTATCCCCTTAACCTGATTCTGCAAATGACTTAGCGTATGTTCCCCTAAAATTCTTTCGGTACAGCCGTCAAGATTATTTATAAGCCCCTTAAGTTCATTTTCCACAAAATTATCCGTAAGCTTTACTGCCTTATTGTACTGTTCCGAAGTAAAAACAGGCATAGCGGATTTATAAGAATCTGATGCTTTGATAACATATCTTTTTTTTATAAGCTCCGCCAACACCTCAAGGTCGTTTTCGCTTAATCGGGATGTGTTTCCCTTGGCAATATCACAGAATACGCCGGTATAAATTGAGTTATTGTAAAAATCGCGGTGATCTCCTTTTGAGTCCGGGAGATAGTCAACAAAATAAATCTCGTCACCGTTTCTGTTCGCCGTCCGGGAGTAATTTAAAAAGCAATTTTCGGTATAAACGCTTTTTTCCGCCAATATATAAGCACGGTCTCCCCAAGCGGTAATCGGAGGATCAGATACCGCGCAATCGTGTGAAACAACCGCTCTGAGAATAAATACGGTCATAAGCCACCGTAAAGATTTTTCGGAAAAATCTACGCCATAGAATCCGATTTTTTTATATTCATCCATATTTTTTTCCATAAACCCGCTTATTTTATCCGCGATTTTCTTCTGATACTCAGCGGAGGATTTATCGATTTCGTCCGCGCATTCGGCGGTTACCGTCACTATACCTGCTTTATAGCGGTTTCCGTTTTGGAGCAGTATAAATCTGTTTGTCAGCGCGTTTATTTCCTCATCTAAATAAGGCAGAGGAATGCCGGTTTCAAGGCTTATTCCCTCCGACGTCAGTGAGTCGTTGCAGCAGGCAATGACGATATTTTATCTTATTGATCCCTGCATAAAATCCCAGAAAAATTGGGGCCGCTTCACGTGTAAAGGGGGACGAGAGATTTAGGTGCGTAGCTTAATGCACCAAGTTTGCGTTCCATACTCATTCCTTCTTTCAGTTTTTGTCTTGATTTAAAAAGCAGGTATTTTACCATGCTTTCGCTGATTTTGAGGATATCAGAGGTTTGGCGGCAGGACTTGTTTTCAATGTAATACATTATAACAGCGCGGCGGTATTTTTCGGAAAGCAGCGTCAATTCACGCCTTAACAGATATATATCAGCGCTTTCTTCCTCTTCAACGGAAATAACCGGATTTTCTTCCGAAGGTATATCTTCTGTAAGTTCACAAGTGACAAACCTTGCTTTCTTGCGCAGCCACTGTTTGTAAACATTGTCCGCAACCGCCCACATAAAGCCGTAGAAGGCGTTTTTGTCACGAAGATTTTCGGAGGACTTCACCAGTTCAAAAAGAATGTCCTGGCACAGGTCCTCCGCGTCATGACGGTTGCTTGTTCTTGCGCGGCAGTAGGAAAAGACGGTTTTGGAGGCGTCAGCTATTTTTTTGCTGAGTTCTCTGTCGTTCAATTTGATATCCTCCTCTTATTTTTTGGGAACAATATTTGCTCGTTTTTTCCGTTAATTTACAAATATCAGTAAATAGAAGCTTCTGTAAGTATAGTGAAGGAATTTCGCAGCGGTTAATATTATTTTCAAACTGTGCTGTTCATGCTTTGGATTATTCCAAAATCAACGATTGCACTGCGGTATTTTTCGCTTGTGTACTGACTTCCGCGATCCGAATGGATAATTGCGATTCGCATATCTCCAAAGCTTTTGCATGCGTTTTCAACGCTCTGAACGCACAGCTCGGCGCGCATATTATCCGCCATCGCAAGTCCTGTGACAAATAAATCGTAACAGTCAAAATGCTTTTGTAAACAAAATTATAAATCATATCGAACTGAACGGATATATGGAAAATGTGACGGAACTTACAAAACCGCCATTCGACAGGCCGATCGGTTTCATTAAACTGTTTGATTCAAAAACCAGAACCGATTTGATGGAAACAATCAATAAAATTCGGGAAAATGCGGTTCAAATAGCGGCTTCAAAACGATATATGCTATTTTTGTGTCACCTTCACAAATTCCTGAGTATTGGTTGTAACATCTTTTTCTTTCGTACCAACGTTTTTTTCCGCCTTAGGCTTTTTCGTCCCCTCAAACACTTTAAGCTTTTCGTTATTTACAAATCCGCTTACAGCTGTACGTAAAATTATGGATATATCAAGAAAAAAACTCCAGTTCTCTATGTACTGAATATCGTATTCCACCCGTTTGGCAATAGAAGTGTCCCCGCGGTACCCGTGTATCTGCGCCCAGCCGGTTATTCCCGGCTTCACCTGATGTCTTATCATATACATTGGTATTTCGTCCTTGAAGCTGTTTACATAATAAGGTATTTCCGGGCGGGGACCCACAAGGCTCATTTCACCTTTAAGAACGTTTACAAGCTGGGGCAGCTCGTCTATGGAAAATTTTCTCATAAAAGCGCCGTATCGGGTTTTTCTCGGATCGTTGTCGGTGCTCCA
Organism: uncultured Clostridia bacterium; assembly: GCA_947385505.1. Classification (GTDB taxonomy): domain Bacteria; phylum Bacillota; class Clostridia; order Oscillospirales; family Ruminococcaceae; genus Ruminiclostridium_E. Next base: position 3,851 of record CANDLP010000138.1, on the reverse strand, counting down.
GGCGGTATCGGAGCTTTCGTTGTCGCGCATTGATTTGAGCTTGTACATGGTAAATTCTTTTTTGTTAAAACCGATTCTGCGCTGTTTGAATATTACGCTGCCGCCAATAGTAAGCTTTATTACTATCATCGAGGTCAGAATAACGGGAGAGCTGAGTATCAGCAGAACCAATGAGCCTAAAATATCAACAAGCCGCTTCAGCATAGCGTTTCCCACATTGTCAAGAGGAATACGGCGAATGTTTATCGTAGGTATTGTACCCACTACATCTATTGTGGAGGAAGGAGTCATATAGTTGTAAATTGAGGGAATAACGGAAATTTTGGTGCCGGTAAGCTCACAGGCTTCCACCACCGTTCCCAGCATTCCCGATTGTTCAACATTCAGCGCACATATAGCTTCATCGTAATTTTTTAGCTTTAAGGCGTACGTAAGCTTGTCAAAACTTCCCAGCCACTTTGCTGAAAGCGTTTGGGTATCCGATATATAGCCCGCGCATTCGTAGCCGTAATCCTTCTCCCTGTTTATCGTTTTGAGGTAATCCTTTGCCGCCTGTCCGCTGCCGATTATTATGACAGATTTTCTGTTGTATCCTTTTTTGCGAAGATTTTTCAGCAGCTTTCGCATTATGAAACGCTTCGCGGAGATGATTAAAAGGTCGGTGAGCAAAAATATAAAAAGCGCTATTCGTGAAAAATTGAAAATTTTTATAACATACAAAAGCGCGATTATAAAAAGTCCGTCAAAAACAAAGGCAAAAAACAACCGTCCGAATTCCGAGGCAAAGCTCTTCGTTCGGAAGGAATCGTACAGCCTCATACAGGCATATGTCATTAGCTGTATGGGTATAAAAGTAAAGCTGAGCTTTATGTAGTCGATAAGCGGAAAGTTTTTGTCCAGATCGAGTATGTAAAAAGTAAATAAATATGAAATTATAATGGATAAGATTCCAACTGCCGCATCGCTTATAACATTTACATAGTTAAATAGCTTCTGGTTTTCTTTTATCATATTTTTTATTTTATCCTTAAATAAAAGTATACGGTATTTGTTAAGGTATAAACTAATTATAACACAATCCACACGCTGACGCAATCTTTAAAAATACAAAAAAACACCTTATAAAATAAGGGTTTTCGACATTTTCAACAAAAATGATAATATTTTAAGAAAATATTTTCCCAAAAATGTTATACTTTTTTTGCTTTAGAAGATAGACAAAGTTTAACTTTTAGAAAGTAATTGGGATTATACCGTGAAATACGGTAAAACAGCGTTATGAATTATTTTGAAGCTCTCTTAATATTGAAAAAATTTCCTTACATATTGATTTTAACGGGAGCAATAATATTAGCACAAGGGCAAAAGTCCTTGTGAATATGATTTAAAAGATCACTTTGATATTTTCATTTTTATTAAATGGAGGAAAGCAAAATGTCTAGTAACAAGAATAAGAGCGCTTCTCTTGACTCTATCAAGATGCAGGCGGCTAATGAAGTTGGAGTACCCCTTAAGGATCACGGCTACAACGGTGACCTTACCGCTAAGCAGGTAGGTTCTGTAGGCGGTCAGATGGTTAAGAAAATGATTGAATCTTACGAGAACAACGCTAAGTAACCTATAATTAAAGCAGCGCTTCGGTTAAAGTCAATACTTTAACCGAAGCGTTGTTTTTTATTGATTTATTTCGCTGTCCGTAACGTTATCCGAAAAATTGTTTTTCCTGTTGACAAACAGTGAAACGCTCATTCCCGCTATAATTGCCAGATAAAATGTCAGAAATCTCCATATAACGGTGGATAAATGGACATAACTTCCGAAAATGCCTTTAAAGAAAAGTACATAGCTTCCTTCAGCCGCGCCCAATGCTACCGGAAGGGGAACAAAAGCGGAAATCATCAGTACAAACGCCTGACAGGATATAATAGTTACATAATCGGCGCCGTTCAGCCCGAAAGCAAGGTAAATAACATAGGAAATGCTGAAATAAACCAAAAGCTGTATCATAGTGAAAAAGCAAAGCTTAAGTATCAGAACAGGACGCTTTTTTATGAACTGGAAATTCTTGTAATACATTTCCATTTCTTCGTCTATAAATTTCAGCTTTGCTTCAACGTCCTTTATTATACGAAGCTTGCCGAGGAATTTCACAGTGAAACGCGCTATCTTTTCCGTGGGCTTTTTAAAGAACGCCAGCATAAGAAGCCCCGCTATAACCGCCGAGTTGACGATAAAGCCTATTATTACCAACGGCATCATCATCGGACTTGTGTCTATAACATAGCTTAAACGAAAAAACAGTATCACAACCGAAAATACGGTAAGCATTGCCTGATATACTATAAATTTACTTAAAAGAACGGTCAGCGAAGAGCCTAAGGGAACTCCGAATTTTACCAGATAGTATGCCTGTATCGGCTGTCCGCCGGAGGAAAAGGGAGTTATACAGTTAAAATACTGCCCTATCATCGAAACGGAAACGCTGTCCTTGAATTTTTGCTTTGGATAAACTTCCTTTGCCACCAGATGAAGGTTTACGGATTCCAAAAGCCAGTATATTGCCATACATCCTACGGAAAGCAGCATATACTGCGGCTTTGCGCTGATCAATGCGTTAAGTATATCCGCCGGATCGTCCACGAAAAACAAATACGCTATCATTACCACAAAGGCAATGCCGCATATTATAAGATTAAGCCTTTTTGATTTTTTGTTCATTTACAAGTTTCCTCTGTCATTTTAACACCGAAGTGTAAAAATCGTCCCACATTTTTAAAACGCTGCTTTTTTCATAATATCTGTTGCCCTTCAATGAGCCTTCGCAGCGGCTTTTATAATATTCCTTATCATCGCGCAGCCGTTCAAGCTCCCTGACGAAGCCGTTAACGTCTTTTTCCGAAGCGTAAAAATCGAACAGTATGTTTTCGTATATGGGAAGCTCTCTCAACAGTACCGGAATGTTTACGCACATGGCTTCCAATACCGTCATGGGAAACAGCTCGTCGTAGGATGGAAGGAACATAACGTCGGCGGCGTTGTATACCTTGTTCATATCTTCCCGTTCAACTATCCCCAGAAATTTTACGTTAGGGGGAGGATTTTCCACAACCTTTGACAGCTCCTTATATCCGTCGGAAATAATTCCGAAGCTGAATCCGCCCGCCCAGACGAACTGTACATCGGGCATGAGCTCGGCGCATTTCAGAAAGTCAAAGGCGCCCTTTCTAACCTGAAGCTGTCCCGCGCATAAAACGGTAAATTTATCCTTTTGAAGACCGAATTTTTCCCGCGCCTTTATTTTTTCCTCTTGGGAAATGGGGTGAAATCTGTCGGTGTCCACAAAATTAGGTATGTATGTGACTTTTTCTCTCGGTATCCCGTAATTTTCCAGCGCGTCTATAAAATACGGATTGACTACTACAAGATGCTCCATTATCTTGTAGAATTTTATTATATAGGCGTAAAATATTTTTCTCGCCCATTTTGGGATTTTTATGCTTTTATCCATTGTTTCGGGCAGGGTATGCACATAGCAGACCGAAGTCCCTTTTTTGCAGCGTATGTTTTTCAAAAGGAAATACGACGGGTTGAAGGTATGATAGTGGGTGATATCCGCCGCCATTTTTGCGTTTTCGTATATTTCAAATTTGTCCGAAAGCCCCTCTTTTACCAGCTTCACCTGTTCGATATAGGCGGAGCCGACCCCCTGTCCTTTTACGCTGGTAGCTTGTGACATCATGTTTACGGACTTTTTCTTGTTCTTTTCTTTTTCCATTCTCCCTCCGATATTTATAAACCTGTTTTCTTTACATTATATATTATATCTTTAAGCATAGTTTTTGTCAAGGAAT
>CANDLP010000137.1 GCA_947385505.1 uncultured Clostridia bacterium | reverse complement strand
TTGACTTCCTTCCGCAGTTATATGTTTTGTTTTCACATGAACCCGTTGTTTTTTTGTCTGATTATTCTGTTTACACTGTTGGGACTTATTTTAAATATTTCTGCTAAATTCTTGCTTGCATAACCCTTTTTATGCGCTTCCACTAACTTTTTTCTTTATTCATTACTTAACATTTTCTTTCCATCCTACTTTTATTATACCACATTTGTCAAGAGGTTATACTTTTGTTGGATTGCTATAATGTATGAGCTGGCAACGCTGTCGTCGTCTACAGCTAAGGTGAAGGACAAGCTTTGCGGAATTATTCAAAAGGAGTTGGGGATAAAGGTTGATCCGAGTACGGATATTTTTAAGGGGTTTTCCGAAAGGCAGGGGGCTAAGCTGATTGACGCTATCAAACGGTATGTGAGACATGCTAAGGGGAATGTGGCGGGGAATGGATTAAGTAAGCTTAAGGGCAAAAACAAGGAAATAGCGGAGCTGATAGGTGAGGAAGGATTTGCAAAGCTCACAGGGAAATTCGGCGGTTCTAAAATTTACATACCAACTATCGTTTTAGCATGCGACGGAGCTGCGTGGCATAAATCGAAAGGTCTTAATATTCCCAAAAATATTGAGTTGGTTTTCATTCCGCCGTATACTCCTGAAATGAACCCTATTGAACAAATCTGGAAAGAAATCAGAAAGATTGGCTTTAGAAATCAAATTTTCCCTTCACTCGAAAAAGTTATTGACAGACTCTGTTTCACCATTCAATCCATTTCCAAGGAATTTATTAAAAGCATTACTCTTAGAGAATGGATTTTTTCAATATTTTTAAAATAGGATTAGTATGATAACACAAAATCTCTTGTAGTCTGCATATAAACAATTACTGTTTTAATTAAAACAGTCTTAAAATGATTTTTAAAAAGATATTAACCAATGTCCCGAAAAACAAAAAAGAGGGCGGAATGCCCTCAATTTTTTTGACAAGCTTGTTTGCTTACGAATTCGGTTCGCGCCGTTTAAATTTCTCTTAAATCCGTTTCAGATAAGCGTTTTTTGGGGTGTTTCCCTCGACTATCCTGTTTTTTTCGGGCTTTACCGTTTTCGGGTTTTGCGTGTCAAAAAACAATAGTGCCTCATATGCAAGCATATGAGGCACTATTGTTTTTAGAGATGCTCTTAATTAATTATTGAGCCGCTTTAGCTTTTCTTTTAGCTTCAATATCCGCCAGCGCTTCTTTTCTTGAAAGTCCGATTTTCCCCTGCTGGTCGATCTTTATTATCTTAACAATAATTTCATCGCCCACATTGCAGACGTCCTCAACCTTTTCAACACGTCTGTTTTCCAGCTCGGAAATGTGTACCATTCCTTCTTTTCCGGGAGCAAATTCCACAAATGCTCCGAAGCCGGTAACCCTTACGACTTTTCCTTTGTAAATAGAGCCGATTTCGGGAACAAGGGTTATAGCCTTGATCATCTCAACGCATTCTCTGGACTTCTTTTCATCGTTGCCGCAGATAAATACATTGCCTTCCTCGTCGATATCGATCTTTACCTCGTAATCGGCGCAAAGCTTCTGTATAACCTTTCCGCCGGTACCGATAACCTCGCGTATCTTGTCAACGGGAACCTTCATATTGATCATCTTGGGCGCCCACTGATTTACGGTGGGACGGGGGGCGGGTATAGCCTTAAGCATTATCTCATCAAGGATATAGTCACGCGCCTTGTGGGTTTTTGCGAAAGCGTCCTTGATTATTTCGGGGGTAAGACCGTCGATTTTAAGATCCATCTGAATGGCAGTGATGCCCTTGTGAGTACCGCCTACCTTAAAGTCCATATCGCCGAAGAAGTCCTCAAGTCCCTGAATATCCACCATTGTCATCCATCTGTCGCCCTCGGTGATAAGACCGCAGGATATTCCTGCTACGGGAGACTTTATCGGAACTCCCGCGTCCATAAGCGAAAGTGTGGAGCCGCAGATTGACGCCTGTGAAGTGGAGCCGTTTGAGGAAAGAACCTCGGAAACCAGTCTTATAGCGTAAGGGAATTCTTCTACTGAAGGAATAACAGGCTCCAAAGCTCTCTGTGCAAGAGCGCCGTGGCCTATCTCACGTCTTCCGGGACCTCTGCTGGGCTTGGTTTCGCCTACGGAGTATGAAGGGAAGTTGTAGTGGTGCATATAACGCTTCTCTTCTTCTTCATCAAGACCATCCAGCTTCTGCGCGTCGCTTACGGGACCAAGTGTGGTAACGGTGAGCACCTGAGTCTGACCTCTTGTGAAAAGACCTGAGCCGTGAACGCGGGGAAGGAGTCCAACCTCAGCCGCCAAGGGTCTCATCTGGTCCATTCCGCGTCCGTCAACGCGCTTCTGTTCGTCAAGCAGCCAGCGGCGAACGATAAATTTCTGAAGCTTGTAAATACATTCGTCGATCATGGCGATCTGTTCGGGGTACTTTTCATCGTACTCGGCGTGGATTTCGTCCTTTATCGGCTGAAGTCTTGCTTCTCGCACATTTTTATCGTCGGTATCAAGGGCATATTTCACTTTTTCGGTGTATTTGCCCTGAATATCCTCAAACAAATCGTGGTCAACATCCATAGAATCAAAGGTAAACTTGGGTTTTCCTATTTCTTCTCTTATTTTATTTACAAAAGGAATGATCGAAGAAACAATTTCCTCGTGTCCTTTCATTATGGCGTTGAACATTGTGTCGTCGTCAATCTCGTTGGCGCCCGCTTCTATCATTACCACTTTCTTCTCGCTTGAAGCTACGGTAAGCTGTAAATCGGACTTTGCTCTCTGTTCCGCGTCAGGCATAAGCACGATCTCTCCGTCCACAATACCTACGGAAATACCGCCTATCGGTCCGTTCCACGGAATATCCGAGATGGATACCGCGATAGAAGCGCCTATCATTGCGATAATTTCAGGTTGTGTATCGGGATCCACCGCCAGTACCGTCATAACGATTGAAACGTCGTTTCTCATATCTTTGGGGAACAGTGGGCGCATGGGACGGTCAACAACTCTTGAGGTAAGAATAGCCTTTTCGCTGGGTCTGCCTTCTCTTTTAAGGAAGCTGCCGGGAATTTTTCCCACAGCGTAAAGCTTTTCCTCATAGTCAACGGACAGAGGGAAGAAATCCACGCCGTCGCGGGGCTTTTCACTGGCGGTAACGTTAACCATTACCACCGTGTCTCCATAATGCACCCAGCAGGAGCCGTTGGCAAGCCCGCAGGTCTTTCCGGTTTCAACGGAAAGCTCACGGCCTGCAAAGGTAGTTTTAAACACCTTGTAATTTTCAAACATTGTTTTTACCTTGCCTTTCCTTTTGAGGAAACGATTTAGCAATAAATTCAGTTTTCTGTTATCAAAAAACTCAATTTAATGCTAAATCTCCGTCTCCTCTTTTTTTATTGCTTCCATAATAGGCACAAAGGACAGAACAACAAAGCGTTCCGTCCCTCGGGTACCTGTCTTTTATATCAATCTTTAATCAAATAAGGATATTTATTAAAGATTGCACCCAAAGCACTAATCTTTAACTCACCGAACCGTTCGTCCGAGAAAACGCCAAAGATTATTACTTACGAATACCAAGCTTCGCAACGATAGCACGGTAACGCTCAATATCCTTCTTCTGGAGATAGTTGAGCAGGTTGCGTCTGTGACCTACCATTTTGTGAAGGCCGCGTCTTGAATGGTGATCCTTCTTGTGATTTTTCAGATGCTCGGTAAGATCGGAAATTCTCTTGGTGAGAATGGCGATCTGTACTTCGGGAGAACCTGTATCGTTCTCGTGAGTACGGTTTTTTTCAATAATCTCGGTCTTTTCTTCTTTCAGTAACATAATTACACCTCTTAAATTTTTTATTTCCCGTTCATAGCAAAGGGATACGGTGCTTCCCCTAAGGGCAAATTCCTCAATGCCAAGAAAGGGATTTTTTACTGTAAATACAGCAGATATATTATACCATAGCGCAGGGTTTTTGTAAATAGTTTTTAAAAATTTTTACTTTTTTATTTTTGGAGACAATATAATGCCGATATCTATTTAAATCAGCCCGCGTTTTTACGTCCGGTTCTTTTATTGGTTCCCAAGCCTTTTTTCTCGCCGTGTACTCTTTCCGGCTGAGTATTTTCTTTTACGTTCCCGGCGGTAACTATTATCTTGTTTAACGTTGGGTCGGAAGGAGCGTCGAACATTGTTTCGGAAAGGATTTCCTCCATAATGGTGCGGAGGCCTCTTGCTCCTGTTTTGCGCTCCACCGCTTTTTTTGCTATCTCCTTAAGGGCGTCGGGCTGAATTGAAAGCTCTATGCCGTCCAAGCCGAAAAGATAAGTGTATTGCTTTACCAACGCGTTTTTGGGCTCTATAAGAATCTTTATCAGCGCTTCCTCGTCCAGCTCGTCCAATACCGTCACAATGGGAAGTCTGCCTACCAGTTCGGGGATAATGCCGTACTTCACAAGATCCTCAGGAGCGACCTCGTGGAAAGCTTCGGTAAGACTGTGTTCCTTCTGGCTTCTGACCTCCGCGCCGAAGCCCAAAGCCGAGGAATGAATACGGGAAATTATGGTTTTTTCTATTCCCTCAAAAGCTCCTCCGCAGATGAACAGTATGTTTTCGGTGTTTATCTGAATAAACTCCTGGTTCGGATGTTTTCTTCCGCCCTGTGGGGGAACATTTGAAACGGTGCCTTCCACTATTTTCAAAAGCGCCTGCTGTACGCCCTCGCCGCTTACGTCTCTTGTTATGGAGGTGTTTTCCGAACGGCGGGATATCTTGTCGATTTCATCGATATAGATAATGCCCCTTTCCGCCGCCTCAATATCAAAGTCCGCCGCCTGTATCAGTCTAAGGAGAACATTTTCCACGTCCTCGCCCACATAGCCGGCTTGAGTCAGCGTAGTGGCGTCCGCTATGGCAAAGGGAACGTTCAATATTTCCGCCAGAGTCTGAGCCAGCATTGTTTTACCTACGCCGGTGGGGCCGAGAAGAAGAACGTTGCTTTTCTGAAGCTCGATATCGTTGTCGCTGTCTTCTCTTGCGCTTTCATTGGCGAGAACTCTTTTATAATGATTGTATACCGCAACGGACAATACCTTTTTCGCTTCTTCCTGCCCGATTATATATTCGTCAAGGATCGCTTTTATTTCCGCAGGCTTATGAAGCTTCTCTTTTTTAAAGGTGCCGACAGGGCGGGATTTGGGGATCTCGGTTTTCGGTATTTCCCCTTCTTCCAGCAGCATATTGTAGGAGGCCAAAACACATTCGTTGCATATAACGCCGTTTTTGCCTATCAACATTCTTGATACATAGTCCTCTGATTTACCGCAGAAATTACATTTTAACATAAAGCCGATCATGCCTTTCCCGAAAATTTTTTATGTGAATTAAAAATGATGTTTTGATTTTATCAATAGAAAGGAGATATTTAACGCTTTTCAAATATTTTATCGACTATGCCGTATTCCAGAGCCTGCTGTGCGGTCATATAATTATCTCTGTCGGTGTCGGCTACAATTCTTTCATAAGGCTGACCTGTCATTTCGGACAGCATTCTGTTCATCTTGTCCTTAACATAGATAATATGCTTGGCCACAATATCAATATCCGATGCCTGAGCGCGTCCGGTGCCGCCTGAGGGCTGGTGGATCATTACTTCGGCGTTGGGAAGGCAGATTCTCTTTCCCTTTGTTCCCGCCGCCAGGAGGAATGCGCCCATTGACGCCGCCATACCCATACAAATAGTGGAAACATCGCACTTGATATACTGCATGGTGTCATAGATAGCCATACCGTCGGTGATGGAACCGCCGGGGCTGTTTATATAAAGCTGAATATCCTTGTCGGCGTCCTGTCCCTCAAGAAACAAAAGCTGAGCTACAACAAGGCTGGCGGTGGTGGCGTTAACCTCTTCGTGAAGCATAACTATACGGTCGTTAAGAAGCCTCGAATAAATGTCATAGGCTCTTTCGCCGCGTCCCGTCTGTTCAATAACGGTAGGCACCAGACTCATATATGTTTTATCGTCCATTTTGTTTTCCTTTCCAAATATTATTTCAATTTTGTTTAAAATAATTTATTTATTCTACGCATTTCCGCAAATTACTGCATATTTTTCATTTTCTTTTTTAACAGCAAACCGCATAACTGCAAAAGCGCATTATGCGGTAATCCTGTTAATAATAATCAAACAAAGCTTAAGAAGCTATTTCGGCATTGTCCTTTACAAGTTTAAACGCCTTTTCAACCTTGATATCCTCGCTTAAAGCTTCAGCGGAGATTATGTTCTTTACCTTTTCAACCTCCATCTTATGCTCTTCGGCAAGGTCGGCATAGTGCTTATCAATTTCTTCTTCGGCAGCCTCTATATTTTCATACTGAGCGATCTTTTCCAAAGCGAGCCTGAGTTTAATCTGCTTGGTTGCGGCTTCTCTGAAGTTATCTCTGAACTGATCCATAGTGGCGCCGGTATACTTAAGGTAATCCTTAACGGTGATACCCTGATATCTGTTTCTGAATTCCCAGTCGCGGACCATTTCAGTAATACGGTTTTCGTACATCACTTCGGGAGATCGGAAGAGCACACGTCTGAACTCCAGTCACGGAGCGTCATCT
>CANDLP010000136.1 GCA_947385505.1 uncultured Clostridia bacterium | reverse complement strand
TACCATTTTTTGTCTTTTTGTGCAACTTTTATTTTTCAAACAATGCCTAGTATAATATGTAAAAAAGAAAAAAGAGCGGCGAAGCCGCCAATGTCTTTTTCGGTTCCTTTTTGCAGTGCAAAAAGGAACCGGGGTTCGGGGCAAAGCACCGAATACACTGATATAAATAAAGGGGCTGAAAAAAAGCCCCTTTATTTATTATATCGGCTCCCTTTCGCAGGGACGCGGAGTTACGACGTCCAGAGCGCTGACAAGGATGTCAACGCCCGAAGCGGCGGCTTCGCCTGCTTCTTTGCAGGTATAAATAGCTCACTTCGTGGGACTTTGTCCCACACCCTGCTTCCTTTTTGCAGTGCAAAAAAATAAGCCCAAGAGACTGTTGCTTCGCACCAGTCTCCACGCAAACGCTTTTCGGACTTCGTCCGAAATTTTGCTTCGCAAAACTGCTTATTGCTGAAAAAGACATTGGCGGCTCCGCCGCTTTTTCTCTCTTTTTTTAATCGGTTAATACCGCCGCTTCCTGCCGCAGCTCTTTGAAAACCCCAAAAAAGTCTTCAATCACAATATCCGCCGTATCCTGAATCTCAGCGCTGCCCGATTTCCCTTTTTCAACTACAGCCGCTACAGTAAACCCCGCCCTTTTCGCCGTTCTTATCGCTTCGGGCGTATCCTCGAAAACAATGCAATCTTTTGCTTCCGCCCTCAACATTTCCGCCGCCCGCAAGAAAATTTCGGGACTTTCCTTCCCCTTTTCCGCGCTTTCCGCGTCTGAAAAAGCGTCAAAATATTCTATGATCCCGTTGCGCCGAAGCGCGGGACGATAAAGTGAACGGCTGCTTGTAGTGGCGGCCGCGGCAGGTATGCCGAGCCTGTGCAGCAGCTCCAGAAGCTCCTTTGCATAAGGCTTTAGCCCAACTTTATGTATGAACGCGTATTCCGCCATATTCAGCCATTCCCTTATAATATCGCCCGGCTCTTCTTTTAATCCGAAAAGCTTTACCGTGTATTCGGCGGCAAGCTCCAGCTTCATATGAGAAATGGCTTTTGCATACTCCTCGCTGAACGGTAATCCTCTTTTTCCCAGAAACTCAATATCCACATCGTGCCAAACGCCCATAGAGTCTAAAACAGTACCGTCAAGATCAAAAATATATCCCTTATATATCATAAGTGTACTTAACCCCTTTCGGAAAAATCACAAAAATCGAGCCCTTTTCCACGGAAATCCGGCTTTTTCTGCCGGTAAAGGAATTGCTTACCCCAATGGGGAAATCGTTTTTCACCACGGCGTTTTTTAGGGAGTATTTAAGCCCCGTTTCGCATACCCCTTCCGCTTTATCTCCCGCCGCAAAGACCGAAACGCTTCCCGAAGCGTTTTCGGAAAAACATATCGCCCCGTTTGTCACCGCTGTGATCACATACCCGTCTCCATGAAGAAATCCCTGTTTCTTTTGCTTTGAAAGGAAAACAAGGCACTGCATATTGGCAAAGGTGTGGTCGAATCTACCGCCTGTTCCTCCGAAAATGTGAAATTCCCCGCAGTTTTCCTCAATGGCGTACCGTATAGCCGCTAAGGTGTCGGTGTCGTCTTTTTCTGTGGGCAGGCATACAAGAACGCAATTTTCAGGCTTTCCGCCTAATGAATCGAAGTCGCCTATTACTGCGTCGGGTTTTATTCCGTGTTTAACACAGTGATTGTATCCTCCGTCTGCCGCGATAATAAGACGGTTATTATTTTCTTCGATAATTTCTTTCGGGCTGTAAAAAAACTCTCCCGCCCCCACTATAATACATTTTTTCATATTTTTTCCTTTTAATAAATTATTAGCGTTAGAGCTGGTATTCATATGATATAATAACCTCAGACTGCGGAAAGTGGAAAATTTTATTTTAATGTCTGAGAACATTTTATCTTTTTAGTGGAATCAAATTTTGCCTTGCAAAATTCTCTCTTTATGATATGATAACCTCAGACTGCGGAAAGTGGAAAAATTTATTTTAATGTCTGAGAACATTTTATCTTTTTAGCGGAATCGAATTTTGCTTTGCAAAATTCTCTTTTTATGATATAACACCGCTTTCTCTCTATTATACATTAACTTTATGAAATTTGCAAGATAATACTATTAACCGATTAAAATTTGAAAAAAAGAAAAAAGGATTTTAATTGTTTGACAGCGCTTAGGGAGCAATAACCATTCTAATTCTGATCTTAACCTTTGTTAAAATGGTTATTGATATAAAACGGCAGTTATCAAAAAGGCGATACCGCGTGCAAATTACGCGGTATCGCCTTTTTATTATATTTTCCATTTTACTTTAGTGATTTTCACAATTTTACCATATATCCCGCGGTCTTCATCTGAAGACGCAATTTGTCGGAAATAAGCGCAATAAATTCCGAATTGGTGGGTTTTCCCTTTGTGTTTCTTATTGTATATCCGAAATAAGAATTTAAAACGTCAACGTCGCCTCTGTCCCAGGCCAGCTCGATAGCATGCCTTATAGCCCGCTCCACTCTTGAAGGAGTAGTCCTGAACTTAGCGGCAACGCTGGGATACAGAAGCTTAGTGATACAGTTTATCATCTCTGTGTTTTCAACACTCAGCATAATGGCGTATCTGAGAAAATGGTATCCTTTTATATGAGCCGGTATACCTATCTGGTGTATGATATCTGTAACGATACATTCCAGATCCTGCTGCTCCGGCGTTTCTTTAAAAGCGTCTTCAAGGTTGATGTTCACTATGCTGCTGCGTTCGCCGGTTTCGGATATCGCTTTAATAAGCTTGCTCACGTCAATGGGCTTCACCAGAAAACCGCTCGCGCCAAGGTACATTACCTCTTCTTTTAAAGAAGGCATTTCTTGGTCTGCGGTCACTATAATTATCGGAAGCTCGCCTATTTTTTTAAGCTCGCGTATAAGTCCGACCGCGTCGAGCCCCGCCATTTTTGCTTCAATAATCATAACGTCGGGCATGGAATATTCCTTTACATATTGAAGAAGGATCATTCCGTTGGCTTTTCTTGTTACGGCGAACGCTCCCGTGGATTTAAAGGTGTTAGCCCACGATATGCCTTGATCGGGTATATCGTTGCCTATGAGAATTCTTAAACTGTTCATATTTTTTCCTTCCTTATTTCGTTGATCATTTATTAAAAATATTAAAATGATTCAGTTTTTTTAATCCTGAAACCCAAGATATATTTTTTGCAAAAAACCCGATCAAAATGAGGAAAAAAAGCATTTGTTTCACACATTTATCACTCGTTTTCACAAAAATTACACTTTTGTTTTTGATTAAAATCTGTTTTCCTTTAGTAACCGCTCAGTAGGATATTCCGTAAAAGGCGCGTATTTATGAGTCGGTAATATCATGTTTTTACCCGAAAAGTTATATTCCCGCAGCATTCGATTTTTCATATCCCTCCTTTAATCTGCCGCAGACATATGCTCTCCTCGCTTGTCCACTTAAATAATAACACACTATTTGCTAAAATCATAGCAAAATCGTTAAGTTTAGTAAAAAAAGTTTTTAATTTAGCCGATTAGAAAAAAATCCAAAAAAAAACCGCATTTATAGGAAAAATAAAAGCGATTTTTTCTTTTGATGACGTATTTATTTTGCAAAAAAACGAAAAGTAAAATTTATATTTTTTTGCGGCAAATAAAGAATTTATAATAAATTAAATCGAAAATTGTATTTTTTACGCAGCCTGTCCGCCTGTTTCCTCAATGCCTAATCTGGCCGAAATATTGTACATATTCTCAGCAAAAACCGCATAACCGCGAGAAATGTCATTGACAAAAACGTGAGTAACCGCACCTACCAGCTTGCCGTTTTGAATTATGGGACTTCCGCTCATACCCTGAACAATTCCTCCTGTTTTTTGGAGAAGTCTTTCGTCTTCTATCCGTATAACCATATTTTTTACCGATGTGTCGCTGTTGTAATCCACCTTTTCAATTACTATACCGAAGCATTCCGGAGTCATACCGTTTACCGTGGTAAGAATAACCGCGCTGCCTATCTCGATTTCCTGCTTAAACGCCATAGGGATTTTTTCCTTGTCGGGAACGGAATTGGCGTGTCCGAACACGCCGCAGTCGGTGTTAAGAAGAATATCCCCGCTGGCGGAAGCGGACATAAAGCTGCCGCACAGCTCCCCCGGCCGGCCGTTTACGCCTTTTACCACGTTGTTAATGCAGACGGGAACCGTTTCACCGTGCGCAAGCGGTAAAAGCGCTCCGGTATCCGCGTCGCACACCGAGTGACCGAGTCCGCCGTATGTCATATTCATTTTATCGTAATAGGTAAGCGTACCTATCCCCGCGCAGCTGTCTCTTGTCCATATTCCCAGCTTATATATACCGTCTTCTTTCGATTTTTCGGGGGTAAGTTCAAGTATAAGCTTTTCACCTTCCCTGATAACCGCCACCTCGGTTCTGTCGGGATTAAGCTGTACCGCGTCGCTTAGCTGAACCGCCGTTTCCGTCTTTATGCCGTTGACCGATATAATTATATCGCCTGTCATTATTCCGCCGTCCTTAGCGGGGGAACGAAAACCGTTGATTCCTTCCACTCCGCCGTATTCTGTAACCATAACGCCGTCGGTAAGCATTTTTAAGCCAAATGCTTCTCCCGAAGGCGTTAAAATCGGAGTATCCGTTTGTCTTACCGTTACGTCTTTTATAGGTATAACGCCGTAAAGCATAACCGTCATGTCATAAACGCTTTTTTTGCCTGCTGAGGCCGCTATCGCTCCTTTGCCGCCGTTTATTACGCTTAT
The DNA here is from genome assembly GCA_947385505.1 of uncultured Clostridia bacterium. Lineage (GTDB taxonomy): Bacteria > Bacillota > Clostridia > Oscillospirales > Ruminococcaceae > Ruminiclostridium_E. The sequence continues at coordinate 1,894 of CANDLP010000136.1, read as the reverse complement.
GTTCGGATAAGCGCCCAGCGTGAAGCTGCCAATATCTGTTTTGTCACGGTAAAAATTGTCGGGTATCACGGCGGTATAGAAGGCTACCTGCATGAATAATACTACCGTCAATGAAACCAGACAAAAATATATCAATGATAAAATTTTTTTCATAATTTTCATATATAAATTAACCTTTCTTTTGCGGAATTGATTAAAAATTTCTCAAGCATATAACTAATATCTGCAAAAGTTTTTTCTTTTATAATAGGAAGTTTTTAAAATTTTATATTGCCTTTTTTACAAAATTATGCTATCATTTATTGTACAGTTTCATGAAAGGCGGACGGTTAAATGAAAATTGCCATAAATATTTTAAAGGTTCTTGAAATTATTATGACGGCTATCTGGGGAATAGTATTCGGAATTTTAACGCCCCTTGCTTTAATGTCAGGCGATATAGTGGCAGACGAGATAGCCGGCCACTATATATTAAAGGTGTGGATAATAAATTCGGTTGTATGTTATTTTGCGGGAACATTGATTCTGATGCTTAAGCTGTATAAAACCGCTCTGTGCTTTCACACTGCCGGTCTCATAGGCTCTTTGATTATTTATGGCACTTTCAGGGGCATTTATAACGGAATCAACGCGGAAAATCCCTCGGTTCTGTATATGCCCGTGATTTTTATAACCTTTTTAACATTAGCCATAACCGTTATAGCCAATTTCGGGAAAATAAACGAACGGTTAACGGCGGCGAGGGAAAAGAAATACGAGGCTTCTCCGTCTGTTCTCGGAGGAGAATACGAGTTTAAAGAAAACGAAAAAACAAGAAAAAATAAAAGAAGCGGCAGATAAACAGTATAACCAAAAAATTACTCGAATACTCCCGTTAAAACGCGTAAAAATAAAATCAGCGGCAAGAAAAACAGCGATTGATTTATATTGATATTGATCAAAAGCGGTTTTTCCTGCGGCGTAAAATGAGAATCAAGCTGAATAAGCTTAATAAAACGGGTTTATACCCATAGGCATTCAGGCGCGAAAGCCTTTAAAGCCGATTAAGAGGAAAGGTGGATAATAAAATGGGAACAGAATTTGCAAACCGTTCTATCGAATGTACAATAAACAACTGCAAGCACCACTGCTGCTGCGATAACTACTGCAGTCTGGAAAAAATCAAGGTAGGCACTCACGAGACCGATCCTACCGTTATTCCCTGCACCGACTGCCAGTCCTTTGAACTGAAAAAAGGCTGCTGCTAAATCTGAACTTGATTTTAATTTAAAATGTTTTTTAAATTAAAATTATTTCTAACCGCGTTAGCGGAATATGAAAAAACGATTGTTTTGGGGCGGCTTCCTTACGGAAGCCGCCCCAAGCGTTTCATAAATGAAGCATAGCAATATTTACAGGCGTGAGTACAGCCCGTATAAGGGTTTACCGAAAAATCACATACGGGCAGATTGGATTTTGTTATCACGTTTTTTGATTCAATTTATTTTATAATCATTTCCATCTTCCAAAGCGTATTTGCTTGTCTATGTCGGGGTTATACTGCTCTAACTGGGGTTCTTCGGGATTGGCGCGGCCAATGCCGATAAATACGGGTATCATATAGGTCGGCGGCACCTTCAGTTTCTTTTTAACTATATCGTGTTCTTTATTCAGCGGTATACGCATTGAGCAGGATAGCCCTTCTGCCGTTGCCGCTAAGAAAATATTTTCTATCACACACCAGATAGTGGCAAAAGGATTTAATTTTGAAACATATTCGCCGTTCAATTCTTTTGATTTGAATAAGGGGATAACTACATACGGCGCTTCTTTCAGCATGGTATATTGTTTTGGCATAGCATAACCGTACATTTTTTGCCCCAATGTAATCGGATAAGGTCTGGGCATATTCAGA
>CANDLP010000135.1 GCA_947385505.1 uncultured Clostridia bacterium | reverse complement strand
AGGCAGGACGATATTTTTTATCTATGGTCTCGTGATGTTTATCATTACGAAAGAAAAGTGTAAAAGCAGTAAAAGTTAACTCGCAGTTAAATCGTTTTTTCCTATTATTCGTTTGTAATCAGGGAAAAGTCTGTTATAATATAATCAGAAACAGATCTGTTTACTTTAGGCAGCGCCGCGCAAAAAACAAATTATATCAATTTATGCGACGTACAATTTGTATGCGGCATTGCCGTTATAATTAAGGACACATATTATGGAACTGAATATTGGAAAAAATATCAAACGTCTGCGACTTGCCAAAGGATTTACGCAGGAACAGCTTGCAAATCTTTTAAACATATCCGCAGCGGCGGTAAGCAAATGGGAAGCTAAAAACATCTATCCCGACATTACCATGCTTTATCCTCTTGCCGAAATTTTCGGGGTCAGTATGGACGAGCTTCTGGGGTACGATCAGGCAAAAGCCGAAACAGAGGTCGACAGGCTGATTGCCGAGTATCAAAGACTGCATATTAATGGAAATTTTGCGGAATGCAGCAAATTGATTGCGGCAGCAAGAAAAAAATATCCCCACGATTATCGTATCATGAATGCGTACATGTGGGATAAGGCGGGAGAAAAAGCGGGAAATAACGCAGAAAAACTGCTCCAAAATCAAAAAGAATTAACACAAATATGCGATTGCATTTTAGATGGCTGTAATCAAGAAAAATTACGTATCGAAGCTATCAATATGAAAGCAAAGCTTCTTCATACGGAGGGACACACCGAAAGCGCTCTTGAGCTTTTATCACAGCTTCCCGATTGGCAAGCGCCTATAATGAAAGAACAGCTTTTCAGTAAGGATACAGCCGAATTCCGCTATTGGAACAAGAGAAATTGCTATGGTTTTATAGATGCGGCGGCGATAAAGCACGCCCGTCTCATTTGGTTTGACCCGTCCGTTTCCGTCTCTGAAAAAATTGAACGAATGGAGTTTATTGCAGAAACATTTTCGGAAATCAGTCAAAAGAAAGATTTTGATTTTTTCTGTATCGGAGAACAAACAGTATATTCCGTTTTGTCGGATATGCTCACAATGAACAACGCGTCTGCCGAAGATGTGATACTGGTAAGAAAAAAACAATTTGCTTCTATGGAAAAGATAATGAAACTCGCCGAATCCGACCGGATACTGGCTGAACTTATTGAAAAAACTTATAAAACCAAGGATATGGTTAAGTGGCTGGTTAATCGCCTTTTATCCTCACCTGTTCCTCAGTTTGCAAAATACCGTGAAAACGCCGAATATGCGGAAATGCTGTCCGAATATAAAAGGTAAAGATAACATAAAAAGTTATTGACTTGATATCCGGCAGATGATATACTATAATTAACACTAATCCCTTTTTAAACTGTGGGATTAGTGTTTCGGGTGCAGTCCCTTTTTGACCTGTGGATATTACGTCAGGTCAAAAAGGGACTGGTATAAAACACAGCCCACTGCGGTATCGAAAGGAACAGTACCATGGAAAAATATCTGAACGAAAATTTATCACCACAGGAAAGAGCGGAAGCCCTTACCGACGCTATGACAGTTGAAGAACAGGCAAGCTGTCTCAGATACGATTCACCCGCCATTGAACGTTTGGGCATACCCGCGTACAACTGGTGGAACGAGGGGCTTCACGGGCTTGCACGCGCGGGAACCGCTACAATGCTCCCGCAGGCAATAGGTCTCGCGGCAATGTTCGACACCGACCTTATGTACAAGGCGGGAGAGATCGTGTCCGTAGAGGCCCGCGCGAAATATAATCAGTACTCCGCCCACGGAGACCGGGATATTTATAAAGGACTGACAATCTGGTCGCCGAATATAAATATTTTCAGGGATCCGCGATGGGGCAGAGGCCACGAAACTTACGGCGAAGATCCGTTTCTTACCGCCGAATGCGGAAAAGCTTTTGTACACGGGCTTCAGGGAAACGGAAAAACTCTGCGCGCCGCCGCCTGCGCAAAGCATTTCGCCGTTCACAGCGGTCCTGAGGATATCCGCCACGGCTTTAATTCCAAAGTAAACGCCAAGGATTTGGAGGAAACCTATCTTCCCGCCTTTGAGGAATTGGTGAAAATCGGGGTCGAAGGCGTTATGGGCGCATATAACGCCGTAAACGGAGAACCCTCCTGCGCCTCTCCATTCCTTATGGCAAAGCTTAAAAGCTGGGGATTTGACGGATACTTTGTATCCGACTGCTGGGCGGTAAAGGATTTTCACGATCATCACAAGATCACCGATTCGCCGCCCGAATCCGCTGCCCTTGCCATTAAAAACGGGTGCAACGTAAACTGCGGCTGCACTTATACAAACTTGCTTCTCGCTCTGGAGCAGGGCTTGATCAATAAGGAAGATATACGGAAATCCTGTATTGCCGCAATGCGCACCAGAATACGTCTGGGAATGTTTGACAAGCGCACCGAGTTTGATAATATACCTTATTCCGTCGTATCCTGCGAAGAGCACAAGAAAATCACACTGAAATGCGCGGAAAAATCAATAGTGCTCCTGAAAAATAACGGTATTTTGCCGTTGGACGAAAACAAAGTAAAAACCGTTGCGGTAATAGGTCCCAACAGCGACAGCCGCATATGTCTTGAGGGAAATTACAACGGAACAGCCGACAGGTATGTTACCTTCCTTGAGGGAATTCAGGATAGATTTTCGGGACGTGTTATTTACGCCGAAGGCAGTCATTTGTATAAGGACAGAGTATCTACTCTGGCGGTGGCAAACGACCGGGTTTCCGAAGCGGTGATTGCCGCCGAAAATTCGGACGTATCCATACTTTGTCTCGGTCTGGACTCCACTCTTGAAGGGGAGGAAGGCGATACGGGCAACGAGTTTTCCTCCGGCGACAAGCGGGATCTCAGACTTCCCGAAAGTCAGCGCATACTGCTCCGCGAAGTGATGAAAACGGGAAAGCCGGTAATAGTTGTCTGTGCGGCGGGAAGCTCAATAAATATCGAGGCGGAGCCCGACGCTCTTGTTCACGCCTGGTATCCCGGTTCCGAGGGCGGAAAAGCATTGGCGCGGATACTTTTCGGCGATGTATCGCCCAGCGGAAAGCTGCCGCTGACATTCTATGAAAGCGCCGAGAAGCTCCCCGAATTTACCGATTATTCAATGAAAAACAGGACTTACCGTTACGCCGAAAACAATGTGCTTTACCCGTTCGGCTGCGGTCTGACATATTCTAAGGTTGTCTGTGAAAAGCTTGTTTATTCGGAAAATACGGCTAAAATAACGGTAAAAAATATCGGTAACCGCGATACGGAGGAAGTTGTTCAGCTTTATATCAAGGATCACAGCGAAAACGCGGCGCCAAATCACAGCCTTTGCGGCTTTAAAAGAATTTCTCTTAAGGCGGGGGAGGAAAAGCAAATTTCAATACCCATACCCGAAAAATCCTTTACCTCGGTTGACAACGAAGGAAACCGCGCCGTATTCGGAAAAAATTTCACTTTATATGCGGGAACGCATCAGCCTGACCCGCTGAGCGAAAAAATCTGCGGCACTAAGTGCGTGTTTACCGAAATAACGCTTTAATTTACACCGAATTACAATATTTATAAAACTCTGTCCGAACATCGGCAAAAGCCTGTGTTCGGACAGAGTTTTATATTCATCTGAGAAAAGAGAGAAAAGACACTCTGTTACAAATCTCACAGCATAACAAAGTGGCTCCGTATGCCGAAAATACTGGCAAAATATAAAGTAAAATTATATTGCCGCCGCAAATATTATACAGAAGATATTGGAACAATACAACCCAAATAAAATGAAAAATATAAAAAGTATACGACCTTTTTGACATATATTTTGATACCTTCCCGCTGAAATTCAAATATCTCTTTCCTATTCCAAGCAAGGAATTTATCATAAACCACTCAGATATATATTTGGCAATAGTATTTAACAATGCGTTTGGCGTATCGGACCAAATAAACATATACACATTGAAAACCGCTGCCGTTAAGCCGATACATAAGAAAATCCATTTATATTTTTCCGCTTTTACAATCACATGGTCATTTGAGAAAATATAATAACCCGCAAGAAAAATATAAGCGTATTCCGCAAGGCTTTTTCCGCCTATTGAAAGCAGTCCGCTGAAAAGCGGCAACGGCAGTCCCCATAAGCAAAGCAGTAAAAGCGATCTACCGATATTTTTTTCGGGTAATATTTTCTTTTGCAATAAAATGATTCCCGCGGCAATAAGCGAAATTATAAACAGATACAGGATAAACCAAAAATGGCCGACCGAAAAACCGCCGTCAGCGCCTGTCAAATCGGTAAAACGGGTAAAGAAAACAGCATAATGACCGAAAAAATCTCCCTGATAGCCGTAATTAAATTTATCCGCAATGTATGTCATCAGCGGCATAATAAATACCGTTCCGAAAACAAACGGAATAAGCAGTTTTTTAAACCTTTCCGAAATATATTGCCTGACGGTTCTTTTTTGCAATGACAGCCTTGCGGAGATACCTGCAATCATAAACATAACAGGCATAAAATACGGACTTAAAAATACTACAGTACTGCTGATAATTTTATTGCCTTCAAAAAATATGTAATTCGGCTCCCCCCATATGTTCCATGCCATTGCCGCATGGTAAGGAATAAGCAGAATAAGGGTAATCCACCGCAAATTGTCAATATAGTGTTTTCGCATAACTCTCTTGCCTTTCATAAAGAAATTTGTTTGTATCGTTATTTGCCATGCTCATAAAAACTATACGATTTTTGCCGCAGAATAACGGCCGATACCGATACCGAGCATTCTCATTATATCCAGCTCGTCCGCCGCGTCCGTAAGCGCATTATGTATTTCGCGGTAATCATGGTTCCCGCTCAGCATTCTGTATATTGCCTCCACGCCATATCCCCTTTTCAGCTTTCCGGTGGAATAAGTATCGGCGGTGGGAGGTATCTTGCCGTTAAACTGGCGGTACGCCGCCAACTTCATAATATCGTACCAGAAATAATCACGCAGTTCGGGCAGATGATGCAAGTCAAAAACCGCGTTGTAGGCAAAGATATCCGCTATGCCCAAGGAATCGAGGAAACATATCATATCCTCAATAACGCTTTGTCTCGGTCCTTCAAGGTCGGGCAGGATACCGCCCGCGTAAAGCGCGTTTGAATACATTCCGCCGTGGTCTTTAAACGGCGTAAGCACATAATACCTTTTATCCTTCGGCAAAAAGCTTTTGGAGTCGGCGGTAACTATTCCGATGGACATCACATCGTCTCTCCATGTGGTTTCGGTATCAATAACGGCGAATGTTCCCATATATTTCCCTCCGAATTCTTACGATTTTCTTGCGGAATTCTTACGTTTACGCTTTTTCCGTTGACAGTCTATGAATATTGGTATAACATATAAACAGCGATTTGTCAACACTTATTTGCAAATTTTACTTTTTTGTCTGTTATCCCGATGTAAATCGTAAAATCTGAGAGGAGTATTATGAAAAAAGCAATGTTTTCATTATGTATAATAGTATTTCTTGCATTCGGTATAACTTTGGCGGCAATAAGCGCGCCCGAAAAGGCCTATGCCTTATACTGCGCCGAGGATAAATCCCTGCTTGCCTCCGAAAACACAGATATGCGAATAGCTCCCGCAAGTCTTACAAAACTGCTCACCGCCTGTACCGCCCTTTATTACACGGATTCCGACGATATTTGTACGGTAGGTTCGGAGCAGGAGTTGGTGCCCGCCCGTTCAAGTCTTTGCTTGATTCTGGAAGGTCATGTATTAAAGCTTCGCGACCTGATAGCGGGTATGTTAATGGCTTCGGGCAATGACGCCGCTTATACCATAGCGGTTCATACCGCAAGAAAAGCGGCGCAATGTTCCATGAACGACGCCGAAAGTATCGTATATTTCTGCGGGCTGATGAACGGTATTGCCGAGTCCGTCGGAATGCGGGACAGTAATTTTACTAACCCCGATGGCAGCGACAGCCCCGATCAGTATACCACCGTTTCGGATCTTATTAAGCTTTCGGAATACGCACTGACCTTTCCGCTTCTGAAAGAAACAGTGTCGGAGCATGAAAAATACGTTGTGTTTGAATCAGGGGAAAATATCACATGGGTAAATTCAAACCGACTCCTTGATCCTGAGAGCGGCTATTACTGCGAAAACGCCGTGGGAATGAAAACAGGCACCACTGATAAAGCGGGAAAGTGTTTAATTGCCGCTTTTGAAAAAAACGGGAAAACCTATATTTCCATAGCGGCAGGCTGTCTTACCGACGGAGGAAGATACAGGCTTACGCTAAAGCTTTTTTCCGAAAATACATAGATTGCTCCCCCAATTAAATCTTGAAAATTTGATTGGGGGAGCAACTCTGTACGGAGCAAGCTTTAAGTTAAGCAGTTATTATTTTGCCGCTTCTTTTCTTGCGTCAAGCTTTTTCTTGACCCGGCCGGCAAGATAGATAACAGGCGTATCCAGCAGAGAGGTAAAAACAAAGATAAGGTACGAGGACAGTATTATGGTTATAAGCGTGGGAACGTCATATGTACCGGCGAAGGCAAGGACATTGAAAAGAACGGTGTTTATAAGCTGGCTCACAAGCGTGGAACCGTTGTTTCTCAGCCACAAAAACTTTTTCTTATCCCCGCACTTTTTTTCTGTAAAAGACCACCATTTGTGGTAAAGCCACACGTCGAAAATCTGGCTTACCGCATATACGGCTAAAGAGGACAAAA
>CANDLP010000134.1 GCA_947385505.1 uncultured Clostridia bacterium | reverse complement strand
AAGCGGCATGGTGAGGGAGCAAAGCTCCCTCAGTTATTGTATTGAACTTAAATATCCACCGCCTTCGGCGTTACTTCGGCTTCGCCGAAGTATTTGAATTGTGGATTTTATCCACAATCCAAATGGTTATTAGTATAAGCATTTGAAAGAACCCGTTTTTCAAACTATATTCTCCCATTAAATGTAATACAGAAATTTGTAATTCTTTTTCTTATAGATAACCGCTCCGATAATCAGTACCGCGGCGGCATAGCCGAGTGCCAGCATATGGAAGCTGAACTGCGGTATCGTCTGCTCCAGAATGATTTTCCTGAAATACCGTATATAAACATACATTGGGTTAAGGTAAAACAAATACTGTATTTCCTGCGGGTAAGCGCTTATATCATAAAAAATCGCTGACAGGTACATCATCATAAGGGTAAATATATCGTAAAGATATTGTATATCACGGAACATCATGTACAGCGCCGACAGTATAAGACCGCAGCCGAGATTGAACAAAATTAAACAGCATATAGGATATATTAGAAATATGATCTTCCAGCTGAATTGCACCCCGTCCGCAAACATAAAGACGAAAAGCAGCACAAAATTTATTCCGAAATTTATAAGCGAGGATACGTTTTTCGATAAAAGAAATATATATTTTGGTACATTGACCTTGGAAAAAATTGAAGCATTGTCATAGAGGGAAGTCATTCCCGTTACGGTGGACTCTTTAAAGTAGTTGAACAATAAATTTCCGCAAAAAAGATAAATTATATAGTGCTCCATTTTTCTTCCGAAAAATTGCGTAAAAACCAACGCCATTACTATCAAAGCAGCTAAAGGTCCTATCACGCTCCATATCATTCCAAGAGCGGTGCGTTTGTATTTTTTGGTAAAATCGCGCTTTACCAGCTCTTCGAAAAGAAACCTGTTGCTGAGTATTTTATCTTTTATTAAATGAAATTTTATCATTTTTACTTTCGAACCTCCAAGCGCAATTTTGCGCGATTAATACTAATTTCCGATAAAAGTACAGACAAATTTTGCTGTCGATCGAAAATTGTATAAGAAGTTACTGTCCGAGTCTCCTTATCAGCTTTTTTAAAGCGAAACGCCTTCTGCTTTCCGGAGGAAAAAGCTTATATAAAAGTCTTTTTTTAAAGCCGCATTCCGTATCGAGTCTTAAAATCTCCTTTATCCTAAAACCGCTTTTCTTTAAGTATGTTATATAAATACCTGTAAAAATTTCACCGAGATAGCCGTTTGTCCGATAGGCGTGTGTGCCTTTTCTGTCAAATTCCTCCAGTGCCGAAAACAGCACGCCGCAGTATTCGTCAAAGCACTTTTTTTCCATTATAAACATATTGCAAAAATACTGGCTGTTTTGATGCAGATATTCGTGGGCAGATTCGGAAAATCGGGGCGAGATATCCGAAAGTATGTCTATAAAACTTTTCAGATCCTTTTCGGAGTGCCCCGAGGACACGGAATAGTGCTCCGCAGTGGTCAGCCCCATATTTTCACACCGCGGAATTATCACGTCATATTCCTCAACTGCTTTTTTTAATTCGTTTTCGCCGAATAAAAAACGTTCATATGCCGCCGTAAGTTTTCCGCATACAATGTACGGTTTTTTAAAATTATCCGCATAAGCAAAAAATCTTCTGTAATGACAAAAGCCGTAATAATCCGCCGCAACGTTTTTCCATGCATAATAATGCGCAGTCAATTCGCAGTACCACAGGTTTTTTGCGGAAATGTCCCCCCTCTCTCCTATATCGGACAGCACTTTTGACGATTCGGGACGCAAAGCACTTCCGCATTGTATGGGCACCGCCGGCCGCGGAACGTAATCGTAGCCTTTATGACAGCACATATAAATTTTTATAATCTTTTTCATTGTTTATTTTCGCCGTTTTACTATTTAAAACTCCGAATCTTTTCAATCCTAAAATTTCAATTTAACGCAGGAAATCAGTGCATGATAATAGGAACTTGCCGCATATAATTTTTTAAAAAGCTTTTCTCAAAAACTCCAACGGACTTTCCTTCACGTTTTTTTTCTCAGGATAATATCTCTCAACATTCTTTGACCCCATGATATTCTCAAGCGTTTTGAAATCCATCCCGTTTTCCGCACATGTCGCCCCAAAAGTATCCCTCAAAGCCGAAAAACCCACATTGAACAACTTGCATTTTCCCGCAATTTTCCGAACCTTATTTTCGACAGTCTCCACCCCGTAAGCCTTATTCGGAAACCCGTTTATCAAAAAACAATCCTTAGGAATTTTTTCATATACGGGCTTCAAAAATTCTATCAGAAACGCCGGCAAAAAAATAACTCTCTTATCTGCCATTTCTATATTTTCCGTCATATCAAATCGTGAATATCCGTCTGTTTTTTTGGATAAATATATCTGCGGTGAACCGATCATGGGAACCGAAAGCATTTTCCTGCCAAAATCAATATTTCCGCATTTCAAAGCGCACAACTCCTCCGCCCTTATCCCGGTATTCAAAGCAAGATAAATTCCCGTACATATTGTGGAATCCGCAGTTTTCAAATATTTAACAAGCCTGTCTATCTCATCGTCCGCTAAAATTCTAAGCATGTCACCGCGATTGTTAACGGTGCATAAATTTCCCTGCGAAACACGAATTTTAATTCCGTTTTCCCTTGCAAAATCCAAGGTCAGCCACATTACTCTCATAATATCCGCACGGGTTTTCAAGGGCATATCGTAAACTCTTTCTGTCACCGAATCCGCATGAGCATGTGTAATTCTACGGCAGTCCGTATTGCCCAAAACCGGAAAAATATATTCTTCACAAAGCCTTAAATACTTATTTTTGGCAGCCTCAGTCAAGCTGTTATCATCATTGTTAAGCCATTTCAGCGCAAAGCTCCTGAAGGAGTTTTCATTGCTAACGGCAAACGACGGCGTGTGCAAAACGCGCAGATCCTCGTCAATCAGCTCTGCCATTTCACTTCGTATATTCTCAAAATTTGCCGTGTAAAAATCCTTAAACGCCCTCATAGAAAGCTTTTTACTGTCAATTCCCGTATTTTTGCACGCTTCCCTTATTGCTCCCGTCATATTTCCTCTATCGGGAAAATTTCCAAGCTTAGTGAGAAAAATCGAACCGCGATATACACCCTTATCCGCACAGAATTTCCGCAAATCGGCGCAAAGATTTTTCGGCAAATACACATTGCGGTCTTTTCGCACACCGTAAGGCAAAATCAATAAACCCGCTTCAATTGCTTCTACAGTAAGATATTTCAGCTCGCTGTACTTGATCCCCGCGCTGCAAATTGTCTCAACAATAACGTATAAACGGTCATCAGAACAGCTTTTCAGAGCGCTCAACACACGCAGATACTCGTCCATTGTCAACTGTTCATCAGAAGTTTTCTCTCTGTGCGCCGCCAAATCCTTGTTGTTTATTCTGAGTTCGGTTCCGATAAATTCAAGATATTTGTTTAATCCGAAAAGCATGGTTTTAACGGTCGCGGCACTGTATTCCTTAAGCTTTGCAGCTTTGTAGGCATCTAAATTTTTCTGAGTAATTTCCCGTTTTCTAAGAAAATCGGCAAACATTTTCACATCATGCTCATACCGTTTTTGCGTGTGAGGTGCAACTCCGTTGGCGGCTAACTGTCCTACAAATTCTTTTATTGAATTTTCATTTACAATTAACTTTGTTTGCTTCACTTGGACCACCCTTTCGCACTTTTTCCTATTTGTTGAAATTATAAGGTATTTTTGTAATATATGTAAATATTTAACACAGTTTGCTAAAATAACAAGCATTTTGTTGTAATAAAATACCAAGCTATTTGCCCCTAAAAACCTATTGACAATCAATTTTACATATGCTATAATTTTATAAGCCGATAAAGTCTATCGTTAAGCTTTACCTTATAATTTCAATGGAAATATATGCAAATTGCCAAAAATACGCTTTTGTTAAGCGTATTTTACTAAATTCAATTTTTCAAGCTGCCGTCGGTGTGCTCCGCCGCTTTCCATGGTGTAAATTCGGGTGGTATCAACACTGGAATGTCCTAAGATATCGGCGAGTCTTACAATATCTTTGGTGGTCGAATAAAACGTGCGGGCAAAAAAGTGACGGAAATTATGAGGGAAAATTTTTTGCTTATTAACTTTGGCGAGTTCAGATAATTTTTTCATTTCCTTACGTATATTTGACGAGTCAACCGGCTTTCCCGAAGATGTCACAAACACCGCTCCCGAGCGGATTTTTTTATTTCTGATGTATTCTTTAAGAACCTTGCATAGCTTTTTTGTGAGCAGGACAACTCGGCGTTTGCCTTTGCAGTTTATGTCGGCGCGCTTTTCGGAAACGGCTTCCACGGTAATATATTTCAGTTCGGAAATACGTATTCCCGTTGAAGCTATAGTTTCGATTATAAGCATTAAACGGCGATTTCCGCTGGATTGGGCGGCATCTACAAGGCGGTTGTATTCATCGCGGTGAAGTTCTTTTTCTTCTGATAAAAACAGTGTTCGCTGGATTTTCAGGGGCTTCACTTTGAAACGAGGGAGATTGAGAAAATCCATGAATTTATTGACAGCGGCAAGCATTGAGTTCACGCTGGAGGGCTTGTATTTTTCGGTTAATTCGGATTTGTATTCTACTGTCAAGGTTTTGGAAAGTTCTTTTCCTTCGGCAAATATGTAGAATTTTTCGGTGTCGCGGACATATTTTTTGATTGTGACCTCGGTTTTTTCTTCCTCTTTTAGGAATATGGCGAATTCGGAGATGTTTTCTTCTGTTAATACCATGGTGAGTGCCTCCAAAAAATTATAATAAAATAAGGGCTTGTCATGGGTAACAAGTCCTTTAATTATAGCAGATTTTTGGTGGTTTGGCGAAGAATTTATTTGAAAGATCATATTTTTATACTATTTTAATGAATTTCTGGATAAAAAATTGTTGTGATTTCAATTACAAATTTATAACTGTGATCTTTTACTTGTAAGACAACGCATTATAATGCGGGTTCAGCTTGGTATCCTTAACTATGTTACCCGTCCAAGTGAAAGCACGGTATATCAAGTAATGGGAGTCATAGGCGCAAATCGCCTGAGACACAGAAAGCCCAACGGAATAACCAAGGCGGATCGCGAAGCACGAAAATCTGACGATCTGTTAAAGCGGGATTTTACGGCTAAAAAGCCATGTGAAAAGTGCGTTACTGACATCATGGAGATTCCTGGGAAGAACGGAAAAATATACGTTTCGGCGATTTTTGACTGTTACGATTTGTTAGTCACAGGACTTGCGATGGCGGATAATATGCGCGCTGAGCTGTGCATTCAGACCGTTAAAAACGCTTGCAAAAGTTTCGGTAATATGCGAAGCGCGATTATCCATTCAGATCGCGGAAGTCAGTACACGAGCGAAAAATACCAGTGTGCAATCGCTGATTTTGAGATAATCTAAAGCATGAACAGAGTGGGATTATGGTGCCACGATAACGCGCGCTGCGAAAATGTGTAGTTAATCTTTTTGCCGGGGGATTGATTTAATGATACCAGGTTATGATAATAAAGACACAGACGTTGAGAGATGACGGATATTACGCGAAAGAAAGCAGAGGAAGTTGCGACAGCGTATTTCGACACATCGAGCGAATACATAGGCGGCGGTTATGACAAATAAGATGCGGAGGACAGTGAGTTGAGATGATCACTACTATTATCTGATATGAAGATATCGAATTGCTTTAAGAGCTCTTCATCTCTATATTTTGGAGAGTGTGTGATCTTAATATACTTTATTTTGTAGTTGTTTTGGCTGCCAAATTGCCATCTGAGATAGTTTTAACTAACCTTTGGAAATAGTACCCAATTGAGCGTTATACTACTTTCCCGTTTGGAAAGAACAAAAAATTTTGGTCTTGACAGAACTCGCAAATTGGCTGTACAAGCTATTTTACGCCGTATTTACACATTTTAACCCGTCCTCTGTTGAATTTTTTTGAAAAAACCGCTTGACAAACCGAATTGAACGTGCTATAATGTATTAGTCGTTAAGAGCGACATAGAGTAAACGCTGGTGTAGCTCAGTTGGTAGAGCAGCTGATTTGTAATCAGCAGGTCGGGGGTTCGAATCCGTCCACCAGCTCCAGTTGTAATAAAATAACTAATGGGAGCGTTCCAGAGCGGTCAAATGGGGCAGACTGTAAATCTGTTGCTTCGGCTTCGGTGGTTCGAATCCACCCGCTCCCACCATGAAACACTGACAAAAAAGATATTATGCCCACAAATGGCTGTATAAAGCCATTTGTGGGCATAAATCTTGTGAAAAACAGAAAACACGATCCGTAGATATTTTCGACACGAAAATGGACTTGAACCCTCCCCTACAAAATTTTTCCGGTTCAAATTGGATATTTTTACCAAATCGCCTGTGAATAATTTCTCGTTCGCGAGAGATCATTCACGGGCGATTTTTTGTTTTCAGAATCTTGACAAAAAAGATTTTGACGTGATTTGAACCCTTTTGGCAACAAAATTTTTGCGGTTGAATTTGTGCAGATTGCACACATCACAAATACACAAGTATGAGAGCCTGTAAATTGCTTATCTCATTTATTGAGAGGCGGTTTGCGGGCTCTTTTTTTATTTTCCGACATTATTTGGAAGAAGTTAAAACAAGCTCTTTTGAGCTTAAATAAAAAATTTGGAGGTACACATGATCAAAGCAACAATTCAGAACAGCCCGTACTGCACGGAAATACGTTTTCCCT
>CANDLP010000133.1 GCA_947385505.1 uncultured Clostridia bacterium | reverse complement strand
ATTTTTTCTAACTTTTTTTCATTTTTCTATTGACTTTTTTATAGTTGGCTCCTATTATTTTACTAAATTCTTGTTGATTATGCAATACGCATTTAATATAAAATATTATTAAAACGCGTATATGCCGTAACATGACGGATTATCCGCCATTTATCCTTCCCTAAGGACCTGGACCGCTCAGATTGCTTACGCTGTTTTGACCGGGGCAATCTTTTTTAAGTTTTATTCCACGCTTTGTTTTTGTCCTTTCCCTCCTGTCCTGACTTCAGTCAATTGTGAAATGCATAAAAATCTATTTACAAACAATTTCCGCGAAAAAGCACACTATTCATTTCTCCGCTTTTTCATAAAGCGTTTGCTTGTGTAATTTGTTTGTATTTCGCAATTACTTTTGTGTATTATGTAAAGGAATATTGCCACACCCTGCGCACAAGTGTTACAATTTTGCCAATACAGCCGCTTGCTTATATATAGAAAAGAATCTTATAATTTTCGCTTATACTGTTTATTATTTAAAACAAATACAAAATCTATATTTAAAATCAGTAATACAATTCGGCAATTCAATCCATAAAAAGAATATCGCGCAATCTGTCGGGCACATAGTTTTTTATCGGATTTTCATAGTATAAAACGCGCTTTGGCTCAGATCGGATTTATTAAAATATTTCTATACCGCAGAAGCCGACGAAGCGGCCGTTTCTTCTTGTCCCCAAGTAGTCCCACGCAATGCCGTAAGCGTTTTCATAAAACGGAAGCTTCGCCCGCTTCCGAGGTATAATACTATTAACCATTTCAACTTTTTCGTAAAAATTTACGAATATTCTTTCATCAAGAAACCCGTCACTCTATACCAAATAAATCCGATTTTAGCCTTTATGTAACGTAAAATCTTAAAAATCCGTTTTTGTTACATCTTTTTATAATATTTTTCAAAAAAATATAATTTTCGACAATAATATACAATTTTTGCAGGAAGCTTTTGTTAATTCTAATTAAAAATATTTGTGTTTTAGAAATATATTTGTGCAGACAATGACTTTTTGTGCTAATACCAATCCCATTTTGAACTGACGTAATACCCACAGTTCAAAATGGGATTAGTATAAATTAGCAAAAACAGCGGCCAAACAGCCGCCGATCTTTATAGTTATAGTATCGCTAAATAATACCGGTCTCCTTTTGAACCGGCTTAATCCCCACAGTTAAAAACGGGATCGGTATAGCCTTTTATCCTGTCATTTATTTAAAGCCGAGCGTATTCACACACAGAACTTATTTTATAAACACGTTATATTATTATTTAAGTATACGGCAAAAATATTTCCCAATTGGTATTACCTTTAATTTTTTATTGTATCACGCTATACTCCGGTTATATAATCATCTTTTTCATCAAAAAATATATCTGCATTTTGTAAAATGTTACGAATTTTTTAAAGGGCATTGACAAATGTAATCGTTTACGCTATAATGTATTATGTTAATGTAATCGATTACTCGCAACAAATAAATTATATCTGTAATCAGAAATAAGAAAGGATAAAAAATGAGACCGCATAAATACGCAAGTCTGCTGCTAACGGCTTCGCTGGCTGTATCAGCGCTTTTTTCCGCCTGCTCCGACGCTGATTCCGCCGGAATAATGAGAGACATAACCTCAACCGAGCTTGTAAAGGAAATGACTATAGGCTGGAATCTGGGAAACACTCTTGACGTTTGCCAAGCCGACCGCGACGGAGACGGAAAGGTGAACGAACATGTTGAAGAGGGCGAGGAGGTGGACGAAACCCTTTGGGGAAACGTTATGACTACTCCTGAAATGTTCGATAAGCTTAAGGAATCGGGAGTAAATTCGGTGCGGATACCGGTGACCTGGAGAGACCACCTTGACGAAAACGATAATATCAAGGAAGAATGGATGAACAGGGTACAGGAGATAGTTGACTATGCCATCGACCGAGGTTTTTACGTTATCATCAATATGCACCACGACGGCGGCGGTGATCCGCAGTTCGGCGCTTGGATAATAGAAACCGCAAAGGACGATTATGAAAAATTTTACGCAAGATACAGCAGAATGTGGAAGCAAATCGCCGAGCGCTTTAAGGATTATTCCGATTATCTTATTTTTGAGTCAATGAACGAGGTGGGCTTCGATTCCCTCCCCGACACAGAAGCTTACGCGCTGTTAAACAGAATCAATCAGGATTTCGTTGATCTGATCCGTGCCAGCGGCGGAAACAACGAAAAGAGGCACCTTCTTATTGCGGGATACTGGACCGATATAGCCAAAACCTGCGACGCGCTTTATAAAATGCCGACGGACACTGTTGCCGGCCGCCTTATTCTTTCGGTTCATTATTACACCCCTTGGGAATTCTGCATAGCCGGATCTCAGAAAACATGGGGCACAGAAGCGGAAATAAAACTTATGACCGATAAGGTTAATCTTTTAAACAGCAGCTTCGTTGAAAAAGGCATACCGATTATCATAGGCGAATACGCGGGCGGCGGATCAAGCGCCGAGCACACCTATTTCTGCGAATATTTCGCAAAGCTTTGTCACGATATTGGAATAGCCTGTTATCTATGGGACAACGGCTGGAATTTTAACCGCACCACCTATCAATGGAGCGTGAGCGGACTTATGGACGGGCTTAAAAGAGCAACATCGGGTGATGAATACGAAGTAGTAAAAGGCTGACTGTAATTTCTCCAAAAACACCTTTGCACTAAACATCTGTTTGTTTCGCGCAAAGGTGTTTTTTATGCTGTAACCATTTGGACTGCAGATAAAATCCACAATTCAAATACTTCGGCTAATTCCGATAAACAACGCAGGCGACGGATTAGGACTACTTTAAAAATAAACTGTTCCTGAGCAGTTTTTCAAACATATCCACAGGCACGGGTCTTGAATAAAAATACCCCTGAGCCGAATTGCAGCCGCAGCCGCTGAGAAATTCCGCCTGTTCCTTTGTTTCAACGCCCTCGGCAATAAGCTCAAGACCGATATCCTTAGACATAGCTATTGTGTGAGAAATTATCTTCTGGCCGCGCAGAGATTCCATGGAAGCGGAAAAAAAACTGCGGTCTATTTTAAGCACGTCAAACGGAGTACTTTTCAATGTGTTAAGGGAAGAATAGCCTGAGCCGAAATCGTCCATTAACAGGCGGAATCCGCTGTCCTTTGCAAGCTGTATCATTTCGTTTATGTTTACATTTTCTACGGATTCGGTAATTTCAAGCTCCAGAAGCTCTCTCGGTATATTGTATTTCTTAATTAAAGCCTCAAGCTTATCCACAAATCCCGAATCCGTAAGGTGTATTCGCGAAACATTAACCGAAATCGGAACCGGCGGTATTCCCTCGTCAATCCAGTGTCTGATCTGTTTGGCGGCGCATTCCCATATATATTCGTCTATCCTCACCACAAAACCGTTTTTCTCAAACACGGGAATGAAGTCATTAGGGGGAATTATTCCCTTTTCCGGATCAATCCACCTTACAAGCGCTTCCGCGCCGATAATGGCGGAATCGGGGATATTATACTTTGGCTGAAGATACATAACAAACTCGCCGTTCTTCAGCGCCAACCGCATTTTATCCTCAATATTCTGCTTATTGCTCAAATTATTTTTTATTTTCTGATCGTAAAAACCGATGTTTTCAAGAGCATTTCCCTTTATGGCTTCCCTCGCCATACACGAACAGTCTCCCATAATACGGGTGGAAATATTTCTGTCGCTTACAAGATAAACCCCGAAAGCAAAGTTGTATTTTATCCCCCTGAATGCGCTCATACCGGCTTCAAGCCCGCGTATGAAGCTGTAAATATCCGACAGTTCATCGTAACAGGTTACTATCATAAACACATCGGCGCTGAGCCTTGTGTAAAGCTGACGCTCGGTGCAGTACACGTCCAGCACATCGTTGATATGGTGAAGCAGCTCGTTGCCTATTGCCTCGCCGAATTTATCGTTTATAAATTTAAAGCCGATAATATCGAACTGTATAACGGCATATTTATTGTCAAGATCATTCCTTATCCTATTTGCCATAATATCGGCGAATATGGCGGGATTTTTATCGTTTGAATAAAAATTAAGAATATTGCGGCTTTTTATTTCCCGCTCGTTCATTTTATGAATAGTGCCGGTTATCAAGGGAATAGAAGAGTGTTTAGCATATTTAGGAAAAATTTTTATTTCATACCAGTCTAATCCGCCTTTTTCGGATTTTATCCTGAATTGAATTTTTATAAACGAATCCTTTTTGGTAATTGCGGTCCCCTCGCGCAGTTTTTCGGCGAAAAGGGAAAAACGTTCCTTATCCTCTTCCGCAAGACGCGCGTCCTTTAAAATCGAATCAATGGGATTGTCTGCTTCGGACATTGTGAATTCTGGCATATGCGGATTGTTTTCCAAATGCCATCGGTTTTCCTCATAATCAATATAAAAATATATGTATATATCCTGGTCAAGCATAAGCTCCAGCATTTTATCGCGGCAGTCATTCATACTTTTCTCCGTTCCACACTTTACCGGTTTCTTTTTATATAATATTATCACTTTTTTGCACAATTGTCAAGATGTTTTGGATATTATGTACTATTTTTCGGCTTTTTATGATTTTGGGAACAATATAACAAAACTGTACGCAAAAAAGCTTGCAAATATTTTGATTTTATGGTAAAATAAAAAAGTAATATTTTAAACTGCCCGTAGCACAATGGATAATGCGTTGGACTCCGACTCCAAAGACTGCTGGTTCGACCCCAGTCGGGCAGGCCAGCCCGAAAGTCGGGCGCCTAATACGCTCTCAAACAGCGAGAGCGTATTTTTATGCATATTTTCCAAAAATCTATTTGAATAACACAACGGCGAAGCGCCGCAGCAAATACACCCCCAGTAAATCAGGGCGTGTTTGCTATTCCGATAACAAAAAGGACATTCCGAAAACGGTATGTCCTTTTTAACAATATAATACATAACCATTAAAAAACAAATAAACTGTTTTTTATCAATTTCTTGATTGACTGTCTTTAAGAATAACATCATGAGAACCGCCTTCCACAATACTTGTGGAAGAAACAAGAGTGAGAACCGCCTTTTCCTGTAATTCGGGAATGGAAAGACAGCCGCAGTTACACATGGTGGAGCGTACCTTGGACAAAGTTCTGGTAACGTTGTCCTTTAAGCTTCCCGCGTAAGGCACATAGCTGTCTACGCCTTCCTCGAAGGACAGCTTGCTGTCGCCGCCCATATCGTAGCGCTGCCAGTTTCTTGCGCGGTTTGAGCCTTCGCCCCAGTATTCTTTAACATAAGTGCCGTTAAGCATTATCTTATCTGTAGGAGATTCGTCAAAGCGGCTGAAATACCTTCCGAGCATTATGAAATCCGCGCCCATCGCAAGGGCAAGGGTTATGTGATAATCGTGAACAATGCCGCCGTCGCTGCATACGGGTATGTATACGCCCGTTTCTTCAAAATAACGGTCTCTCTCTTCACATACTTCTATAAGCGCGGTTGCCTGCCCTCTTCCTATACCCTTCTGTTCTCTTGTGATACAGATAGAGCCGCCGCCTATGCCTACCTTTACAAAGTCCGCGCCGCTTTCCGCAAGGAAACGGAAGCCTTCTTTGCTGACAACATTACCCGCGCCTACCTTTACACTGTCGCCGTATTGTTCCCTTATCCACGCTATGGTGAATTTCTGCCAGTCCGAATAGCCCTCGGAGCTGTCGATGCAAAGCACGTCAGCGCCCGCTTCGACTAAAGCGGGAACTCGTTTCGCATAGTCGCGGGTATTTATTCCCGCGCCAACCACATAGCGCTTCGCTTTATCCAGAAGCTCATTCTGATTTGATTTATGGCTTTCGTAATCCTTTCGGAAAACCAGATATAAAAGCTTTCCTTCCCCGTCGATTATGGGCAGGGAGTTAAGCTTGTGATCCCATATTATATCGTTGGCTTCCTTTAAAGTGGTGCCTTCGGGAGCGGTTATAAGCTTTTCAAAGGGAGTCATGAATTCCTTTACTTTGACGCTTGTGGACATTCTTGATATGCGGTAATCCCTTCCAGTTACTATACCCACAAGCCTGCTGCCGCAGGTGCCGTCCTCTGTTACGGGCATTGTGGAATGTCCCGTCTTGGCTTTAAGGTCAAGAACGTCTTTGAGGGTCATTTCGGGGCTTAAGTTGCTGTCGCTCTTTACATAACCCGCCTTGTAAGTCTTTACCTTTTTCACCATTTCCGCTTCCGATTCAATGGACTGGTTCCCGAAGATAAAGCTTATTCCGCCCTCCTTAGCCAAAGCCACCGCCATTTTGTCGTCGGATACCGACTGCATTATCGCGGAGACAAGAGGAATGTTCATTGTAACGGCGGATTCCTCTCCTTTTTTAAATTTTACCACTGGAGTTTTAAGAGATACGTTTGCGGGTACGCATTTCTCGGAGCTGTAGCCGGGAACGAGAAGATACTCGCCAAAGGTGTGGGAAGGTTCGGAATAGATTTTTGCCATAAATTGCTCCTTTCTGACTGTACAGCAATTACAGTTTTAAAATTCATTGCGGTTTTCAAGCGCCCTTTGAAGCGTTACCTCATCGGCGTATTCAAGACTGCTTCCGGCGGGAAGACCGTAGGCAAGCCTCGTCACCTTTACGCCAAAGGGTTTTATAAGCCGGCTTATATATGACGCGGTGGTTTCCCCTTCAATTGTGGGATTTGTGGCCATAATGACAGATCGGAAGAGCACACGTCTGAACTCCAGTCACGGAGCGTCATCT
>CANDLP010000132.1 GCA_947385505.1 uncultured Clostridia bacterium | reverse complement strand
GTTGAAAAAATACCACTCGGAAAGTGAAATAAAACCGGTATTGGAATGCGATACGGAAAAGCGCACATTCGATCTGAAAGGATTGTATGCCTATGCAATGCCTAAAGGTATCAGGGTAAAAAACGCGGTTTTCGATACTACCTTAAGCGCTTATCTGCTTAACGTAAGCTCTTCGGATTACAGCTTTGAAAAGCTTTGCGCCGAATACAGAGTTAAAGCGGCGGAATCCGACGAGGAGCTTCCCGCCTGTCTTTATGAACTAAACACGCGTTTGGCTGAAAAAATCCGCTCTGAAAAACTGAAAAAAATACTCGACGATATAGAAATCCCACTCGCCGAAGTGTTGACTTCAATGGAGATAGACGGAGTAAAGGTTGACTTGGAGGGAATAGACAGCTTCGGAGAAGAACTTAAGACAAAAATCGACAGCACCGAGGAAAAAATTTACGAGCTGGCGGAAGAAAAATTCAATATTTTATCTCCCAAACAGTTGGGTACGGTGTTATTTGAAAAATTGGCTTTGCCCAGCGGAAAAAAGACCAAGACAGGCTATTCCACCAACGCCGACGTACTTGAAGAACTGATGGATAAGCACCCGATAGTGCCGCTTATCTCCGACTACCGCGCCTTTTCAAAGCTTCAGTCTACTTATGTCAGCGGACTTAAAGCCGCCGTAAAAGAGGACGGACGTATTCATTCCACTTTTAAGCAAACCGAGACCCGTACCGGCAGAATAAGCAGCGCGGAACCGAATATTCAGAATATTCCCGTTCGCACGGAGCTTGGTAAAAATATGCGCCGCTTTTTTACCGCAAAAGAAGGCTGTCTGCTGGTAGACGCCGACTATTCGCAGATCGAGCTTAGAGTATTGGCTCACCTTGCCGACGATAAAATAATGCAGGAGGCTTTTCTGAACGGCGACGACATACACACCATTACCGCTTCGCAGGTGTTTAATCAGCCAATAGATTGGGTAACCCCCGAACTTCGTTCAAGGGCAAAGGCGGTAAACTTCGGCATTGTCTACGGCATAGGAGCCTTTTCGCTGGCAAAAGATATAGGGGTTTCGGTGGCGGAAGCCAAGAAATATATTGAAGCTTATCTTTCCAAATACAGCGGAGTGGACGGCTTTATGAAAAGCACCGCCGAAAATGCAAAGAAAAACCTTTATGTGGAAACAATGTTCGGCAGACGCAGGTATATTCCCGAAATAAACGCTTCAAACAAAATAGTTCAGGCGGCGGCAAAGCGTATTGCCATGAACACGCCGATTCAAGGCACCGCCGCGGATATTATAAAGCTTGCGATGATAAAGGTATACAAAAGGCTGAAATCGGAAAATCTGAACGCCCGTCTGATACTTCAGGTTCATGATGAGCTTATAGTTGAAGCGGATCAAAGCTGCGCCGAAAAAGCGGCTCGGCTTCTGAAGGAAGAAATGGAAAGCTGCATACAAATGTCGGTACCGCTTACCGTTGATGTTAAAATCGGAAAAACATGGTTTGATACGCATTAAATGGCAGCAAAACCCCACAGCCCCGACAGGAGAACAAGATGAAAAATATACTGATAATCTGTACCTCTAACAAAACCCGCAGTCCCATGGCAATGGAAATAGCCAATATGACCGCGCGCAGACTCAACGCCCCGTATATGTTCAAAAGCGCGGGGCTTGCGGCGGTGGGCAGCGCTATTGACGAAAACGTCCGTACCGTGCTGAAAGAAAAAGGCATAGAGACTTCTCACGTTCCCACTCATATATCCGAATACGGAATTGATGATTTTGATTCCGTACATGTAATGAGCGAGCGCCAGAAAATAACCTTATGCTCTTATTTCAAAAATAAGAGCATAAGCAACAAGATAATCGTACTCGGTATCGAAGATCCCTATTATAAAGGCGTAGAAGCTTATCGGGAGGTAAGAGACAAATTTGAGGAGTATTACATGGACTACATAAAGGAAAACAAATAAAATGCAGGATAATAAAGAGGCGCTTTACATAAAGGAAATGGAAGATGTCTGTTTTCATGAGGAACCTTGGAGCATTGACGCGGTCAAATCCGCCCTTCAAAGAGAAGATATTTTTTATAAGATTCTGTATGACGAAGCGGAAACACCCATGGGCTATTTTATTGCCGCCGCTTCGTTTGAGGAAGCGGAGCTTTATCGTATCGCGGTGATTCCGAAAAAAAGAGGTATTGGTTACGGAAAAAAACTGATGAATTGCTTCCTGAAAAGTTGCCCCCAAAAAACCGAAAGGATATTCCTTGAGGTAAAAGAAAGCAATACCGCCGCCGTAAGGCTTTATGAAAGCTTCGGATTTAAATTGACCGGAAGGCGGAAAAAATATTACGGCATTGAAGACGCTTTGAATTATATGTTAATTTTAGACGACAAAAACGGGTGAAAACCCGTTTTTTGTTTGCGGCGGATGTGAGCTGATGATGATTTTAACGTTTAATAATCGGAGAATTAAAATGAATTTAAGGGGGGCGGATCGGTGGCAAACGGCGATAACGGGGCTGAATATTACCTGCGCTATCTTAAAGGCGACGACAAAGGCATAGAAGATATTGTGAGAGCATATAAGGACGGGCTGATATTTTTTTTAAACGGATATGTAAAAGATATTTATATTGCCGAGGAAATAACGGAGGATGTGTTTTTTAGGCTAATGGTGAAAAAACCGCCTTTTAAAGCCAAATACAGCTTTAAAACATGGCTGTATACAATAGGGAGAAATATGGCTTTGGATCATTTAAGAAGATGTAGAACAAGCAAAGAGGTTTCCGCTTCCGAAAATCCGGATATGGAATCCGAAGAGGTAAGTCTTGCGGACAGAGTTATAAGAAATGAGGATAAGACCGCTCTTTATGAGGCGCTGGCAAAGCTGCCCGAACAGTACGGTCAGGCGTTGAAGCTGACATATTTACAGGGGTTCACCAACGAACAGGCGGCAAAAATAATGCGTAAAACCAAGCGTCAGATGGAAATGTTGGTATACCGAGGGAAAATTGCTTTAAAAAAGCAGCTTCAGAAGGAGGGCTTTGTATATGAAAACAGATGATGAAATGATAAAAAGCCTTTTTGAAAGGCGGGAGGAATATTACGCCAAATCGACTAAAAAAAGCTTTGTAATGGCGGCGGTAAAGGTGGTTCTGAAAACTGCCGCACCTGTTGCGGCAGCGGGAACAGCGGCTTTTTTTCTGATATTGGCTCAGAAAAACATACCGTCTGACAACTATATTACAAGAGGTGAAATAACCGGTATTTTGTCCTCCGGCACAGCGGAAAAGAATGACAATATCCCAAATTATACGGAAACGCATAGGCTTACAGCATCGCCGCCGTTATGCTTTTCCTTTGGCGGGCAAATCTACGCTGCTGCCGAGGAGCAAAGCGATAATTTCAAAAAATATGCGGCTTTAAATCTTACGGAAGCGGGAGCGGCTTCCGTGTTGGAAACCGCTCCGGAAGAAGCGGAATGTATTGTTTATAAATTGAACGGTTCCGATCTTAAGGCGTTAAAGACCGAAGATGGAATTAAGCTTTACCGTCCGGTGGGAAAATCCACCTATACCGTAGGCGGCTGGGAATTTGAAATAAAAGCTCTTCACCGAACGGCGGAAAAATATGCGGCTTCGGCTTTGCCTGTATGCCGTGAGGGAGAGGATATAGTATTCCGCGCTTATGACGTAAACGGGAAACCTGTAAATAATATCTTTATATTATATACTACCGAGCTGTTGGATTTTGACAGCGTTTTATGGGAGGCTTGCGGAAATATACCTGAAAATGAGCTGTACAATTATCCCGACATTGATTTTATGCAGTACTCTTCGCTGATGGATTTTTGTGAAAAAATACGTTTAAACGGTTATAACGCTTACGACCTTATTGACAGATACGGCTGCAATACCGATATAGTTATTGACGGGAAGCTTTCCGCAATGGGAATACAGATTTATTATACCGACCTTAATTATATTGAGTATGTTCTGGAGGCATATTCTCATTCGGAGGAAATAGTGATTACACGAATGGCAACTGGTGAGAGCGTTTTTATTACGGACGATATATGTGATATTGAGGGATTTCTGAATCCGGATAATGTTCATTTGTCATTAGAGGAAGATAATTTAAATGACGGCTGACGAAATTTATGCGGAAATCACCGAAGAAAGGTTCGTCAAGGAAGTATTTATAAGGTCTTATAATAATTTGGACTGTACAAACGGTATAAAAAAGCTTATTGAAGCAAATGATTATTAAAATAACAAAAAGACGCCCCGTCAACGGAGCGTCCTTTTTTGAGCAATGATTTGTTTTAAGCCTGTTTTCAAATCTTAGAATAACCGAAGGCGTTGATAAGAGCGTCAACCTTCTGCTTAGCCTTGCACATGGGGCATTCGGCGGGGGAATGGCTCACATAGCCGGGTACGTCCTCCGGAGTAAAGATGGAATTGATCTTTATGCCCGCAACTTCGTCAATTGCGCTGAACAAAGCCGCAACGCTTACCAATTCGCCGCTGTAATATCTCAGGCAGCTCATTGATCTTTCAATAGTCCAGCCGGTGGAAGCGCTGGAGATAAGGAGCAAAACCCGCTTGCCCCAGATCATGGGCTGGGTGTCGTCGCGGAAGATCATCTGGTTGTTGCTGTCAAGTTCGGGAGTAATAACGCAGATATCCGAGTCGTAATTGATGGAATGATTGGAGCCGCTGCTGAGAGCTTCGGCGAGAAACGCGCCTATCATCTGTGTGCCTTCAAGACATACTATCGTATCAATAGGGGTATTGCTGTAAATGCCGGCGAGCACTTCGGCGGTCTCTTTGGCGTTTTTCAGCTTGCGCTTCATCTTGTTAAGGTCGATATAATAATTTACGTGAGAATGGTTAGTGGCGAAATGTCCCGGAATAACACCGAGCTTGATCTTTTTGTTTTTTGCGTAGGTAATTTCCTTGGTACGTGTTTCCATAAATATTCCCCTTTCGGTTGATGGGTCTTTTGCTATTTATATAATAACACATTGAACTAAAAAAATCAATTACGGTATTGTAATTTTATTTATTTTTTACAAATTATTTTGTTTTATTTTTACATAAAATTTGACAGTTTTTTATCTTTTTTATCTGTTTTTGTTAGAAGTTACCAAAAAAATTACTGTTTATTTTATGCTTGATATGAAAAAAATACAAAAATAGACTGGATTTTTTCATCGACATATAGTATAATTATATCAACGTATTTAAAAGTGAACTTAACGATAACTTATTAAATGCTAAATTTATTTCCGGAGGTTAGCGAATGAAACCATATAAGTGTAACAACATAAGAAATATCGCGCTGGCAGGTCACGGCGGAAGCGGCAAAACCTCTCTTGCCGAAAGTTTGATGTATGTAAGCGGCGGACTCGATAGAATGGGCAAGGTAGCGGACGGAAGCACCGTATGCGACTTTGATCCCGACGAGATCAAGCGTAAAATATCTCTTAATGCCGCTCTGGCGTATGCCGAGTGGAAGGACGTAAAGATCAATATCCTTGATACGCCCGGTCAGTTTGACTTTGTCGGCGAAATGTTAGAGGGTATAAGAGCCGCGGAGAGCGTGATAATCACTCTGCCTGCCAAGGACGGCGTTCAGGTGGGCACAATTAAGGCTTATAACGAAGCCAAGAGCCTTAAAAAGGCGAGTATGTTCGTTGTCACCAGAATGGAGGAGGAAAACTCCAACTTCTATCGCTGCCTTGAAGAGCTTAAAACCAATTTCGGGCCCACTATCTGTCCGATAGTTGTTCCTTTTGATAAATACGGCAAGGTTGAAAGCTACATAAACCTTTTGGAAATGAAGGCTTATGAGTACAGCGAGGGCGGAAAGCGCAAGGAAGTTGAAATGCCCGCCTCCGAAAACCGTCTTAAAGGCTTGAGGGCCGCTATGGCGGAAGCAATCGCCGAAACCGACGAAGAGCTTATGATGAGATATTTTGAAAACGAGGGCGAGGACTTTACGTTTGCCGAGATCGTTAAGGGTATCCACGACGGTATTGATCAGGGCGTTATTACCCCTGTGGTATGCTGCTCCGGCGATACTCTCGCATCGGTTGATATGCTTCTCGATACCATTGTTTATATGCTTCCCAGCGCTTCGGAGCGTCCCGGAGAGCCGAAGAAGGAAGAGTATATCAAGTACGAGGAGAACAAACCTCTTTCCGCGTTTGTATTCAAGACCGTAGCCGATCCTTTTGTGGGAAAGATGAGCTTTGTTAAGGTGGTACAGGGTAAGTTAACCGTCAGCTCCTCAATTGTGAATGCCACCACCGGAGATACGGAAAAGCCCGGAAAGATACTCACTCTTAAAGGCAAGAAGCAGGAGGAGCTTGCCGAAGCCTGTGCAGGCGATATTGTTGTTGTTACAAAGCTTAACGCCAATACCAACGACACACTCTGCGATCCCTCCAACGTAAGTCAGTATGTTCCTATTCTTTTCCCTCAGCCCTGCTTCTTCAAGGGTATAGCCGCGGTAAACAAGGGCGATGAAGGTAAATTAGGCACCGCTTTAAGGCGTTTGCTTGAAGAGGATCTTACTTTGTCCTACACTCATAATCACGAGACCCATCAGAGAATTATCGGCGGTATGGGAGAACAGCATATAGAAGTATCCGTACAAAAATTAAAGACAAAGTTCGGTGTTGACGTTGAATTGTCACAGCCTATTATCGCTTACCGTGAGACTATCAGAAAGAAAGTCAGCGTTGAAGGAAAGCATAAGAAGCAGTCGGGCGGCCACGGGCAGTACGG
>CANDLP010000131.1 GCA_947385505.1 uncultured Clostridia bacterium | reverse complement strand
GCGATGACGCTCCGTGACTGGAGTTCAGACGTGTGCTCTTCCGATCTCCTCAATTATACCGCTCCTGTCCTCAAATTCCGCAAAGCACATCGATTTTCCGTTTTTCTGGGTATGCTGTCTTTTGGAAACGAGCATTGCAACCAACGGCTGTTTTTGCCCGTCCTTAAATCCGTTTTGCCCCTCTTTGGCATAAGTGATAATACTGTAAATATTTTTACAGCCCAGTCTTTTTCTTAATCCGTCGTACTTGTCCACCGGGTGTCCGGTAATATAAAATCCCGCGCTTTCTTTTTCCATTTGTAAAAGCTGACTCAGACTGTATTCCGCAACCTTCGGCATTTCAAATTCCATATTGGTCTCATTGTCGCCGCTTTGGGAAAACATATCTATCTGTCCGTCCACATTTACGCTTCGGTTTGACGAAAGCCTTGTCAGTATATTTTCAAAGCACATAAACATGGAACGGCGGTTGTGACCGAGACTGTCCAATGCGCCCGATTTTATAAGAGCCTCAACCGCTCTTTTGTTAAGTTCAAAGCCTATCAGCCTTGAACAAAAATCGAAAAGATTTTTATATTTCCCGTTTTCTCTTTCATTGACAATTGCATTTATTGCTCCTCGGCCAAGGTTCTTGACAGCGAGAAGCCCGTACCTTACGCTGCCTCCCTCTATAGAAAAATCTGCGTAACTGCTGTTAACATCCGGCGGAAGGAGTGTGACCCGATTTTTTTCAAGATCGGTGATATATTCGTTAAGCTTTCCCGCCGAATCCATAACGCTGGTCATTAAAGCTATCATATATTCCTTATAATGATGACAGCGCAGATAGGCGGTCTGGTATGCCAGCAACGCATAGGCAGCCGCATGACTCTTGTTGAAGGCATAGGAAGCAAAGGACACCATCTCGTCAAATATCTCGTTGGCGATTTCCTCCGAAACGCCGTTGTTTACCGCCCCGCAGTTGGTTTCCGTGCCGTAGATAAAGGCGCTCCGTTCTTTCTCCATAATATCCTTTTTCTTTTTAGCCATAGCACGCCTTACAAGATCGGCCCTTCCATAGGAATATCCGCCCACCACGCGGCAAATCTGCATTACCTGCTCCTGATATACTATACATCCGTAGGTTACGTCAAGAATATCCTTTAAAAGCGGATGACGGTAAGTTACCTTTTCGGGGTTATGTCTGTTTTCAATATAGGCCGATATAGACGACATAGGTCCGGGACGGTAAAGGGAAATAACAGCGGTAAGATCTTCTATGGAAACGGGCTTTAATCTTGACAGCACCGAAGTCATTCCCGCGCTTTCAAATTGAAACACTCCCGCCGTTCTGCCGGATGTCAGCATACCGAATACCTCTTTATCCTCCTGTGATATTTTTTCAAGGTCAAATTCGGGAGCATTTTTCTTTACCGATTCAACACAGTCGTGTACGATCGTAAGATATCTTAAACCCAAAAAATCCATTTTCAACAGCCCAAGCTGTTCCAACGTACCCATGGGATACTGAGTAACTATACAGCTGTCCGATCTTTGAACGGGAACGTATTCGGTCACCGCTTCTCTGGCGATAACTATTCCCGCGGCGTGCATAGAAGCGTGTCGGGGCATTCCTTCAAGCTTTATGGCGGTATCTATAAGCTTTTTTATTTCGGGATCCTTCTCCACCGCCTCCGCCAAAGGTTTTTCTTCCTTTAGCGAGCGTTCTATGGACGGATTAAGGCTGAAAGGGATCATTTTAGCCACGCTGTCCACCTTAGCATATGGCATTCCCATAGCTCTTCCCGCATCGCGGATAGCCGCCTTTGCCGCCAAAGTACCGAAAGTGATTATCTGAGCGACATGATCGTCGCCGTACTTTCGGGCAACATAATCTATAACCTCCTGCCTTCGCACATAACAAAAATCTACGTCAAAATCAGGCATTGTGACTCTTTCAGGATTAAGAAAACGTTCAAAAAGCAGATTGAATCTAAGAGGATCAATGGCGGTGATCTTCATGGCATAAGCGCAAATGCTTCCGACTCCCGAACCTCTTCCGGGGCCCACCGGGATTCCCCTGCTTCTGGCGAAGGCAATAAAATCGGCTACAATCAGATAATAATCAACATAACCCATTTTTATGATTATGTCCAATTCATATTTTGCTCTTTCCACCGCCTCGCTCGGTACCTTATCGCCATACCGCTCCTTTAAACCGCTCCACACCGATTTTTTAAAATACTCCGTATTGTCGCTTACCCCTTCGGCGGTATATTTTGGGAGCTTTGTAACCCCGAACTCTATTTCAACATTACAGCGCTCGGCTATTTTAACTGTGTTTTTTATCGCCTCTTCATCAAACAGCTCCGCCATCTGATCCCCTGATTTGATATAAAGCTCCTTCGTGTTGAAATTAAGAGGATTTTTTTCGTTTATGGTGGTATTGGTGGAGATTGCAGTAAGAACTCTCTGTATCTCGCTGCTTTCTTCCGTAAGATAGTGAGCGTCGTTGGTAGCCGCAAGGGGGATTCCCGTATCCCTTGAAAGCCGCTGCAAAAAAGGATTTATTTTTTTCTGACCGCTTAAGCCGTGATCCTGTATTTCAATAAAATAATTATTTTCGCCGAATATATCACGGTAGTCCAAAGCCGCTTGCTTCGCCGCCTCATAATCTCCCGCAAGCAGCTTTCGCGGCACTTCCCCCGAAAGGCAGGCGGACAAACAAATAAGCCCCTCGTGATATTTTTTCAGCGTTTCCCTGTCACATCGAGGCTTATTGTAAAATCCGTTTACCGCGGCATCGGATACCAATTTAACAAGATTTCGGTATCCTGTATTATTTTCGCACAACAAGATAAGATGATATGGGGAGGTATCAAGCTTACCGTCCTTGTCCAATCTCGTGCGGGGCGCCACGTATACCTCGCAGCCCAGTATAGGCTTTATTCCCGCGTCTTTTAAAGTACGGTAAAAATCTATACACCCGTACATCACCCCGTGATCGGTTATGGCGCAAGCAGTTTGTCCAAGCTCCCTCAGTCTCTCCGTCAGAGCTTTTATACGGCAGGCTCCGTCAAGCAGGCTGTATTCGGTATGGACGTGAAGGTGTACAAAATCCGTCAATTTCTCATTTCCCCCCTTTCACGGCGTAATTTTTCAGCTATTTCGCTTATTTTTTTTAAGCGGCGGTATACGCCGCTTCGGCTTATTTCCGGTTTAGACAGTTTTCCTATTTCGGTAAGGGAAAGTTCTATGTTCTCCATCCTTATTTCCGCTATTTGTCTTAACTCGTCGCTGAGAATCCCAAGACCGTTACATTTGACAATGTATTCGATGTCCTCCAGCTGCTTTCGGCTTGCCGCCACGGTCTTTTCAATATTGGCTGACTCGCAGTTTACCGCGCGGTTTACGTTATTGCGAACACCCTTGTAAATTTTCGCATTCATTATCTCCATCGAGCTTATCATAGCGCCGATAAAGGTAAGTATATCGCTGATACCCTCGCTGTCCTTGGTATAAAGAATATGCTTTCCCCTTCGGCAGCTTTTCTTGATACTCATACCGCTTTCGTTTATAAGTCTGCAAATATTTTCCGCCTTTTCCTGTACGCCTACGGTAAATTCAAGATGATATTCCTTATCGGGATTTGCCGCAATGCCGCAAGCCAAAAAAGCCCCTCTTAAAAAAAGACCCGTGTTTTCATCGCGTCCGTTTACAAGATCGGAGCTTATATCATAATTTCCGAAATCAAAGTTATTATCGTTAAACTTAAGCAAAGCGCCGTCTTTTCCGCGCCTTTGCACAAAAGAAATCAACGGCTTTTTTTCTCCCGAAATCTTTCTTAAATACTCGCCCACCGCTTCGCTTTCGGTAAAATATTCCTTTTGCTTCTTAAGGGAATACAAAAAACCGTACATAACGATTTTTTCTTCCTTTTTGGATAAGCCGTAGGAGCAAAGTTCATTTTTAACATCGGTTGTAAAAGACATAATATCACCGAAAAAAACTTATTTTTTTAAAAAACTGATAAAATCCTCTTTAAATATTTCATACTCTACCGCCGACTGCGGCTCGCCGAGCTGATCGTACCACGCGTTTTCTGTGACGCGAAGCTTTTTAAATCCCAACTTCTCATAAACATGCTGCGCTCTTTTATTTTTCAGATTTGTATCAAGAATAATCTTATTATATCCCATTTCTTCAAACAAAGAGGACATAAGCATACTCAGCAATATTTTTCCAAGTCCCTTGTTCTGCATGGAAAAATCGCATATCTTTATGCCTATCTCCGCCGTGTTATTGCCTCTGTTATAATAACTCATTTCACCTATCGGTTTACTGTCCGATTCGATAATCAGCCGTCTGCGGGTATCGTCTTCATCGTTTATAATCGCTTCCGCTACCTTTTCGGCAGTGGTTCCAAGCCCTTTCGGAAATCCCGCGTGAGCCATTACCCTTCCATCGTTCCACCATTCAACCAGCTGATCCGCGTCACTTTCACAGGCATTTCTTATCTTCAAATTTTTATACTTCAACAACATACGTTTTCCTTATAAAAAGGCTTTTATTTTTTCCTTTTATTCACATCTCTATGAAGGATCCTGACCTTATACCCGTTTTCCGACAAATGCTTATAAAGCTGTTCGGTATAAGTAACGCTGCGGTGCCGTCCGCCGGTACAGCCTATCGCTATATTAAGCTGGCTTTTTCCCTCCGCAATATACTGGGGCAAAAGAAAATCTATCATATCGAACATTTTTGTCCGAAGCTCTCTGGATACCTCATAGCTCATAACAAAATCCTGAACGCATTGATCAAGACCCGTAAACTCTCTAAGCTCCGGAACATGATAAGGATTGGGCATACACCTTACATCAAATACCAGATCCGATTCGGCGGGTATTCCGTGCATAAATCCGAAGCTTACGCAGCTTATAAGAAGAGTATCGGTAACGTTTTCCACAAACAGGTTGCGCACAGCTTCCCTTAAATTGTTGGTAGTCATATGGGTGGTATCGATAAAATAGTCCGCCGCCTGTCTTATCGGGGTAAGTATATCGTATTCCGCGTCGATAGCCTTGTCGATGTCACCTTCGGCAATATCAAGAAGCGGGTGTTTTCTCCTTGTTTCCTTATAGCGGCGCTTGATCTCCTCATGCTCAGCGCTTACAAAAAGAATCTTGGCGTTAATATTATGATCCTTAAGCTGACCGATATTGTCCAGAAGCTCCAAAAAAAGCGAACCGCCTCTTATATCGGTAACAATCGCTATTTTTTCAATCGACCCGTTTTCCCCGCAAAGTTCCGCGAATTTGGGTATAAGCTGCGGAGGCATATTATCTATACAGAAAAAACCCGAATCTTCCAGAACGTTGATTGTCTGAGATTTTCCCGAACCCGACTGACCTGTTATTATAATGAATTCCATAAATATAACTTCCTTTCCCTTCAACGTTCTTTACCGCTTATAATGTCTATTTTTTGATTGTAGGAACATAAATCTCCTTATAAGCATTTATAAGTAATTAAACCTGATTTATTTTTTCGACAATACTTCTTTAAAGAAAGCTCTTACACCATCATCTACGGAAGTGCTGACATCTTTTAAATCGAGATTATAATAATACTGACCGCTTGCAATATCAATAGATAAAGAGTCAAGCGGAAATCCATCTACTCTTTTAGGGTGTGGAACTGCTGAAAGTATAAACGGCTCTGTGGCAATAGATTTATCCATACTTGAATAACAGTGACTTTCATCTAATACGAAATATATAGCGTTTCGGTATTGACCGGTTATCTTTCCGCCGTATCGCCTGGCTAAAGATGAATAGTAGTAAATCATTTCATCATCTGACAATTCCCTGCCATTCACTCTTCTTACAAAAATGCCCGGTTGTTCTTCATCTTTAAGCTCATCAAAGTAAAGACCGCTGTCACAAGAAAATACAGGTATTTTAAATGCTTTATAGTATGCTTTTGCTTTAATTTCGGCATTTTCCAACGGCGTTTTGCCACACTCGTTCACCTTTGGAATTTCACCTTCTATATCATTTAAACCAATAATGTTAATGTCAAGAAACTCTAAAGCCTTACGCATAGCCTTTAATTTTGCATTATTGGTAGTTCCGTAAAGAATTTTCATACAAACATCCGCCATATAGATTTTCTTGAGAGCGCTATCGCCGATAACTATCATGTCTCCCAGACCACAATTTCAGGCTCCAGTACAACCCCGGAGCATTCCGCGACCTTTTCCCTGACAGCTTCAATAAGGGATTTCACGTCATCAAAGCTTGCTCCGCCTTTATTCACGATAAATCCGCAGTGCTTTTCGCTGACCTGAGCGCCGCCGACGGAAAACCCCTTAAGCCCAGCGTTTTCAATAAGTCTTCCCGCAAAATTTCCTTCCGGTCTTTTGAAGGTACTGCCCGCGCTGGAATATTCCAAGGGCTGTTTTTCTTTTCTGGCGTTCATATGTTCATGCATTTTTTTGCTAATGACATTTCTGTCTCCCTTTTTTAATGTAAGTTCAATTTCAGCTATAATAAAGTTTTTCCCGCTAAAAAAGCTGTGACGGTAGGAAAGCTCCATATCGGCAGAGGTAATCGGAATTAGTCTTCCTTCTGTATCCACATAAGTACATTCCGAGATAATATCCTTCATCTCGCCGCCGTAGGCGCCCGCGTTCATATAAACCGCTCCGCCTGCGCTTCCGGGTATACCGTAGGCAAATTCAAGTCCGCTGAGAGAGTTCTCTTCCGCCAGCTTACAAAGTCCGGTCAGCGAAGCGCCTGCGCCGCA
Organism: uncultured Clostridia bacterium; assembly: GCA_947385505.1. Lineage (GTDB taxonomy): Bacteria > Bacillota > Clostridia > Oscillospirales > Ruminococcaceae > Ruminiclostridium_E. The sequence continues at coordinate 50 of CANDLP010000131.1, read as the reverse complement.
AAGTATTCTTTCACCGTCCACCGCCGCTTTATTCATTGAAGCAAGAGATA